>CAMVBP010000193.1 GCA_947165795.1 uncultured Treponema sp. | reverse complement strand
GTCTTTCTTCCTGTTACAATTTCTTTTGTAGAAACTCCCACAATTACCTCTTTCCATGTATTTTAACACAGAAAGAATTAAAACAAAAGCGAAATTTTAAATAAAATGAGTAATTGAGTGATGTTCGATAGTTTTTGTCTTTACAGCAACTATATATGAGCCGTACATTGCAGTAACTGTATCAAAAAGTGCTGCAAAAGAGCCTAAAATTAATGCTGCAGGATGAAGAAGCAGATAACTTGTCTGAATTGTTTCAAATCCGCTGGCATAACTGTTACAGATTATTGCAAGAAGAATAAAGGTTCCGCCTTTTGGAAGTCCGCCAAGCAGGAATGAAAGCAGGAAAGAAATTCCAAAAATCCATAAAATGTGACTTCCTTCTAATGTAAGTCCTGAATAAGAGCGCCAAATTGTTATAAAAGAGATGCAGACAACTAATGCCGAACCTCCGCGCGAGAAAATAGAGAATAACGGATAAGTAAATCCGCGTGTTCTTTCTCTAATTCCAAGACTTTCGCAGCCATGTCGGTTCAATAAAGGAATTCCAATGTTAGAATCGCCGGTAAAGAACGAAAGAATCATTGGAGCGATAGAAGCATATAAAACTTTATACGGATGCGGATCGTGGCAAACAAAATGAAGGATTAAAGGATAAATAATTCCGCAAACAATTACAAAATCAACTACGAGCATAATGATTATCGGGGTAAAAATGCCTGGAGCAATAATATCCCTGAAATTCATAACCCAGCAGCAGGTAATTGCAACCATACAGATAGACATTATTTCTGTAATAAAGTTTGAAATATTATAGAAAAGTTTGGAAAAAGAATCGGCAAGTGAATAAACCGGCTTGAATGCAATTTCGTCTGAAGCACTTTCCCAACCAATAAGGAATGCAAAAATTAAAGCAACAAGAAGGAAAGAACCTTCTCTTAATGCGTCGAATGCAGAAGAAGGGAAGAGCGAGAAAACAAGATTTTTTACATCAAGAGAATAAGACTCTACTATATTTTCTACGGTAATTGGAATTCTTGGAAGTTTAACAATCAAAATAGAAAGAAGTCCAACTGTAGTAAGAATTAAAGATGCAACAATAATTATAAGAAAAGTCCATAATGCACTTTTTAAAAGTAATTTTGAATTTCTTAATTTATTAATAGAACAGATTCCGCAGGTAAAGATCAGCGGAACTACCATATATCTGCCGACACGAATAAATAAATCGGACAATAAAGTTATAAATTCAAGTGTTTTTTCTTTAGGAAGAATAAAAGCCGCAAAAATTCCAAGTGCAACGCCAATTAAATATTTAATCCAAACTTTCATGTCAAAAGTATATCATAAAATAATTAATCAGCGCAAACGTATAATCCAAATTTATACATTAAAAAAAGATATGAATTCCAATTTTCGTGTTATACGTTTGCCCTGATTTTTATCTTGTGTTATAATCGACTTATGTCTAATTTACTTTTGATTGGAAAAGATTTGCCGGAAGCTGCAGATTTTGCAGAAGCTTTGGTTTCTTCTGGAAAACAGGTTTTTGCAGTTAGTAAAAATGAAGCAGATGTAAAAACTTTTGAAGCGCAGAATATTTTTTCTGCTGTGTGGAATAAAGGTTCTTCAATTTCTACACATTCTCTTTTATTAAACGCCCAGAATAAATTTGAAAAAATAGATGAAGTTATTTTTTATTTTGATTCAGTCTATTTTGCTTCTAAATTTGATACAGATAAAATAGAAGAATTTGCTCCTGCCATGGAATCTATGATGACTTCTTTTTTGTATAGTTCCGCTGAACTTTTAAGACGCGTAGATCAAAAGCAGGATAATCTTTCTGTTCTTTTTCTTGTAAAGGAAGCTCCTTCTAAATACGAGGCTGCGAGTCAGAAATCTGTAAGTTCGGCTGTAAGCACAGTTGTAAGTGTTGCGCAGGCTGCCTTTGAAAAAATTGCAGAAAATTTTTCGGTAAATGTTACCGACAGAAACTATCTTTCTGTAATTCTTGCAAAGATTCTTCCTAATAATGAACTTTATAAAAATGATAAGGGAATTGCTCAGTGGGCAGTTTCTTCTTTTGAGGCTGTAGCAGCAATGAAGAATCATCAGAATGTAAAGCAGGCCGGCACCTGGAATAAAGTCGGTTCAAAAATTCAAACTGGTTTTTCATTATTTAAATAGGAAAGACTTATAAATTTAAATAGGCGGGAATAAATGGACATTCAGATAGAATATCTTATAAGAATCGGGCTAAGTTTTGTCTGCAGTTTTATCCTCGGACTTGAACGAAAATCTCATCAGCATACTGTAGGAATAAGAACTCTTGTATTAATGGGACTTTCTTCATGCCTGCTTTCTATACTTTCTGTTCATATGGCTGAATTCCCTGCCGTTAAAGGCGATCCGACAAGAATTGCAGCCGGCGTTATTACCGGTATAGGATTCCTTGGTGGAGGCGCAATTTTAAAGCTTGGACTGAATATCCGCGGTCTTACAACTGCGGCAATTATTTTTACAACTTCGGCAATAGGAATGTCTTTTGGTGCAGGCTTGTACCTTCCTCCGGTTGTAATTTTTGTAATTGTAATGATTATTCTTTTGACTATGGATAAGTTCGAAAAGAAGTTCTTTCCTGCTGCAAAAACTAAACTTGTTGTCATTAAGTTTACGATTGACGAAAATGCAGAAGATTATAATCAAAAATCAAAGGATATTATGGTAGGTTATGGATTTATAGTTCACGATGTAAATTCAAAATATTTGCCTAAAGAAAATCTTATGGAGCTTGATTACACTGTAAAAACTCCGGATAAACTTGATGCAATGAAAATAGCCCGTGAATTCGGAAGTAAATTTAATAAGCTTGAAAGTTTTGTGATTATTGATAAATAATGCCTAAAATTTAAAATCCGTTATAAAACGAGTCGAAAGGGGGATGGTGGTAGGGCTAAAAATTGCATTGCAATTTTCTAAACGCCCTGCTATAGAACACCGGCCGCCAGCGGCCTTACACATTTAGGATTATCGAAAGAACGGCTCAGAGGCAAGCTGGGCTTGCCGACTTTACGGACGAGTTACTACTACCGAGTTATCTGCGTTGCTGAATGGGGCTGGAATGTATTTATCTGCCTTCCAGTCATTTTCCCATCTGTAACCGTCTAAAAGGTATCGGAATTGAAATTCTTTATCTATGGGAAGTTCCAGTGTAACTGAAAAGGAACCGTCTTTTGCCTGTTTGAGCGGTGTATCTGTACTGCTCCAGCTGTTGAAATCTCCAGCTATATTTACCGTTTTTGCATTTCCAGCAGCTTCTTTAGAAACTGTGAAAGTTACTTTACAAATACCTTTTTCCTCTGAAAACGATTTTTTTAAAGACATTAGCGTCTCCCTTTTTAAAATTATAGAAAAATCAATCCCATAAACTATTATTTGTAAACTATATTATATTGATTCTTTGTTGTTTATGCAATACAATGTTATTTGAACAATTTACTATACTTCCGCCGATTTATCCAAATTGCAGGGCGGGATTCCTTTCGTATGAAGGGAAAAATTCTTGCTAAATAGGAGACTTATATGTCTGTCTTATCTAACAATCATTATTTATTT
>CAMVBP010000192.1 GCA_947165795.1 uncultured Treponema sp. | reverse complement strand
ATTGCTCATTTTTGCAGCACCAACAGCATAAATTCCATCATCAGATTCTGCACCAGCCATAACCCAGCGAGGCATTGAAACACCTTCTTTTCCAACTGTAGCCGGAACCTCATCAGCAGCTTTTTTAGAAGCACAGCTCATTAAAAAAATTGAGAGGATTCCACACAAAAGAATAATTTTTTTCATAATTAATCTCCTATTCAAATAGTTTTTTTTATAAGCGTATAAAACGATTATATAATTATAACAACTAAAAACGCTCGGGGCAACAAACAAATTCATAAAAAATTATGCTGGAAGCCTGAGCCACATTTAAGCTGTCTACAAGGCTTTCTTTCTGTCCATTTTCATAATTTCCCCATGGAATTATAATAAGTTCATCACAGTTATTTTTTACTTCGTCACTGATTCCGTTTTCTTCATTCCCAAGAATTATCATAAGAGGCTTTTTATCTGATTTTTTAATTCGCCCTCGATTGAATTCAGAAATTGTTTTTCTGGCTTCAAGTGAAGTTCCAATACTAATCATTTTTCCTTTTACTGCTTTTAAAAGCCGTTCCGGCGACTGCACGCTGTAAACATTTACATATTCCATACCGCCTTCGGCAACACGATAACTGCTTGTCGTAATTGAACTCTGAGCTTCATCAAGCGGAATAATAATGTTCTTTATTCCAAAAAAGGCTGCGCTGCGGACAATTGCACCAAAATTATTTGCATTTCCAATTCTGTCCAGAAGAACTGCATTTTCTCCGTTTTCAATCCAGCTTTCCGTAATATCGGAATCGAGCGGAATAATTTCCGGCGGTTCAATCATGGCAACTACTCCCTGATGATGAACACTTCCGCACAGTTTTTCTAAATCTTCTGCAGGTTTCTGATTATATATTCCGTGATTTTTAGCAAGCTTTCTGCAAAGCCCTCCAAATTTTGGCGCCACATCAGAAGTAAAATAAAGGCGCTTTATTTTTTCGGGATGATTTTTTTCAAGTTTTTTTACAGCCGCAAAACCGCAAACTGCCAGTTCATTATTTCTTTTATTCTTCATGGTTTTAAGTATATATAATAATCCGCACAAATTCATCTTTTTTTTATACAGTTTTTCTTGACAGGCTGATATTTCTTTATTATACTACGACTATCAAAGTATGACAGACGTAGTATAACTATCTGTCATAATGGAGGACTTATATGAATGCTAAAAAATTCTTTTGTACTATTGCAGCAGCAAGCCTGTTCGGTGCCCTTTTTGCTGCACAGAACCTTGCAAAACAGGAAAAATTTTCTGAAGCTGAAATTTCAAATTTAAAAATTACTCTTGGTTCTGAAGATTTAAAAATTGAAAAATGCTCGAATTCCGAAATAACTGTTGAAGTTTACACTAACAACACAAAACGAATTCCCGATATTACCCTTAAAAATGATTGCCTTACAATCATTAGAAAAACAAATATTGTTTCCAAACCTGGTGAATACTGCAATGTATTGATTTACATTCCTGCCGACAAAAAATTTAATTCTCTTGAAGTTTCTACAAGCTCCGGACAATTAACTGCTGAACAGTTAATTGCAGATACTGCAGTTATTTCTGCATCAAGCGGAGACATTACTCTTACAGAATGCGATTTTGAACAGTCAAACGTTGATACTTCCAGCGGAAATCAGCGAATTGAAAGCTTTAAGTCTAATTCTGCAAGCTTTGAAGCTTCAAGTGGAGATATTTCCGTAAAAACAATTACAAGCAAAAAATTAAAGACAAAAACAAGCAGCGGAAGAATTAAATTCGGAACTATTACCTGCGATTCTTTTTCTGTTCATGCAAGCAGCGGAAATATTTCTGTAGAAAAAATTGAATGCGAAACATTTTCTGCAGAAGCAAGCAGCGGCGATATTACATTCGACAAAGCAACAGCAGATTATTTTGATGCAGAAGCTTCCAGCGGAGATATAAAACTTGGTCTTGAAAAAGTTCCTGATGCTGCTTCTTCAATAAAAACAAGCAGCGGTGAACAGTCACTTTTCGTTCCTAAAGATCAGGGCTTTTCTGTAAAAGTTTCAACTTCTTCAGGAACATTTAAAGACAGACTTGAAAACAACAGATTTTCTCCACGCGGAAGTTATTCAAATGATTACAATGGAGGCGGAGCAAAAATTAGTCTTACTTCAACTTCAGGAGACATTGAATTGTGGTAAGTTAAAAAGGCGTTTTGCAGCTTCGTAGTTTTTTCAATACGCCGCCCATCCAATTATTTTAGAATACCGCCTGCTGTAAGGCGGTATTTTTTTTATTCCATAACCATAACCGACTTGAGGAGAATATCCTTGCCGTTGATGAAGACGTGATTGCAGTTGGCAAGTTCGCCGGCGGTTCAGATTACGCGTCATGGAAAGATGGTTGCAATTCTCCGTGGTGCCGGGCAGAATGAAATAATAAAATTTACCGGGCAGTAAAATCAGGAGAAACTGGCATTTCAACATCAGTATTTGGCCAGTCTTTCAGACCTTCGATAAACGTCATTTCAATTGATTCTCTTGTGTCTTCCAAATTTTCCTGAACAATTGGAAGGCCATAAAAATCAGAAGAATCAAATTCATGCTCATAGTCACCGCCATATTGTTGAGTAGCGGTAAATAGTCTCAGGTTAGGCCAGTCCATTTCATAAGTTCCATAAACAGTACCTAATATCCAGAAATCTTCTATTTCTCCACGTGACGTAATTTTATAAAAACCATTCGGATAAAATGCTGCACGCATACTATAATACGCTCCCCCTGGACCTTCGGTTATGCCATCAAATCGCTCCCAATAATCATAAAATTTAAATCCACCGCTGTACCAGTCCCAGCTATAACTAAGATTCTCAATCTTTTCGTCATATGGAACTGAAAAAACAAACTGATTTTCTTTTTCTTCGATATTTAATGTATATACATTGTATGTTTGAGAACCCTTTCCACTAACTATTAAATTGTTTCCCGAAAATTCATCTATTACCAGTTCATTTTTTTCATCTACTTCATGTTTTATTACACCAAGCAGATTTAAAGTTGAAAGAGAATAAATGGCCAAATAGTCATATTTTTCACCTGTTATATATTCAAATACAGCAAGCGTACCTTCTGAATTAACACAACACAACCACGGGATTGGATGCAAAATATTTTGAGAAAAAAATTTGATCAATTGTTTTTCTTTGATGTTTCCTGTTACATCTGATTTTTGGAAAATTCCCAGATCATCATCAAATGAAATAAGTTCATCTCCAACAGGATTTTTGGCAAGTAACTGTAATTGTTCATCACGTTCATACTGCTCTACTTTCAATTCATCATCAGAATCTACATAAAAATGCAGGAATGCTGTATCACCATAATAATTATTTGCTGAAGTATAAACATCATTTGTTTGAGTAAAGATAAATTCTGAAAAGTGATTAAAAACAGCATCTCGATGGTAAGCTGAGCGAATATCAAAAACCTGTTGTTTTTCTAACTTGCGGTCATATACAAAAGGCAGCGTATCTCCCCTGCTGTTCCAACTGATTTCAATTTTTGCAAAAATGAATCTATCATCTGGAGAAATATATATATCACCCAGAGAATCTAAACTGCCGTCATCAAAAGTAAACTGGAATATTTTTTTCAGTTCTTTAGTTTCAATAA
>CAMVBP010000191.1 GCA_947165795.1 uncultured Treponema sp. | reverse complement strand
CGTTCCCATACTACACGGTCTGAAAATTTTCGCTGAGCAACATTTCTTTTAAAATATATGGTAGCAATATCTGTTAAATCATTTCTTGTACTGCTGGAGTTTAAATCTTTCCAGAAAAACCAAAGGCTTGTAAGACAAACACTCAAACAGATAAGAATAATAACTACATCACTTACTTGAAGCTTTCGTCTTTTCTTCTGCGGCATCCAAATCTACCTCGTCAAAATTTGGTTCTGGAATTCCAAGGAGCAGTCTAACTTCTTTTAAAGTCTTTGGACCTGTAGGACCAACGGCCTTTATACAATCTTCATCAACTTTAAAATTAGGATCTGCCTTTTTAAAGAAGGCTTCTACATCAAAGCCCGGCATATTTACAACTCCATAGAAATGCTGTTTACCCTTTCCTTTTACTTCAAAGGCTACAGGAATCATTTCTACTATTACTTCATTTTCGGCATTATCAGGACTAATTGTAAAATTATTTTCTTCACACTTTATGTAGTCGTATTTTAAAATATCATAGGTATCCTGAGTAATAAGAATATCTGTTCCACAAGGCTTATTAGAACTTTCTGTTCGAGAGGCAAGGTTTACAGCATCTCCAATAGAAGTAAATTCCATCTTATGATAAGAACCCATAAAACCAACTGTCGCACGACCGGAATTTAATCCTGACCCGATTCTAATATGAGGCTTGTATTTTGCATCTATTTCGTTTGCATGTTCCTTTGTAAAAATTTCTGCATGCTTGTTATATTCCATTAATGAATAGCGCATTGCAACTGTTGCCTTAATTGCACTGAGGGCATCCTGTCTTACATGACGGTTATGAATTGCAGCATAACCTTCTTTTGCAGGATCGCTGTCTGGAAGCTGTTCGTAAGAAAGATCATCATCGCGCAAAACACCCCAGCAAGCCATAATTGCATCGCCTTCGAATTTATCAACATTTCCGCCGGTAATATTAATACAATTTACCATGCGCCCCATATAGTCATTAAGGAATGAAATAATTTCTGCGGCAGACTTTTCTCCAAAGCGTTTATTAAAGCCGTCAGAAATTGCAGTAAAGCCGCGGATATCGCTGAAGAAAATTGTAATGTCTTTTAAATGCGGATTAAAATCAATTTCTTCTTTAACGATTGCTTCTGTTACACCGCGGTTTGTAAGCTGTGTTACAGTGTTTAAAATTTCCCTTTCCTTTTTTGTACTCTGAATCAAAACACCGATTTCGTCTTTACGCTTATTGCTTAAATCTTCAAACTTATCGGTGTTGAAATTTCCACGGTTAATATCATTTACTACGGCAGTTAATGTCTTAAGCGGGTTACTCAAAGATTTAGAGAAAAACCAGATTAAGATAATGGAAATGGCAAGAATGGAAATTGTAAGATAAATGTTTCCTGTTGTTGTTTTGTTAATTCCTTCAAGAACGATTGAAGTCTTTACTTCCGTTACAACGCCGCAGTTTCCAATTCCAATTTTACGGTAAGCGGCAAGATATTTTTCGCCGTCAGGACTTATATACTCTCTGTTCTTAATTTCATTACTGTTCAGCATTTCGTGAACAATTTCATTATCGCTTAAGTCTTTAGCCTGAAGAATATAATCAACATCCGGATGAACAAGAACAATTCCTTCATCATTTAATAAAACAGATGAATTTATAGAGCTGCTTGCAAAGCTTTCGGAAAGTTCGTCGCATGAATAAAGCACAACAGCTACATCGCTGTATGCACCATAATAAACCGGTGTAAATACGGCAAGAATCTGAGAACCAAAGAATGGCGAAGCATTCTGAATTTTTACAATTCCCTGCATTGCCTTTTCGATTGAATCATTTTCCTGGCTTACATATAAATCAAATAAAGAAGTTTCCAGTTCATTGGAAAGGAAGAACTGGCGGTTGTAGAAATTCTTTTCGGAAATAATAAATGTAACTGCTTCTACAGATTTATTGCGGTCAAAGAACATTGTAGATATCTGATTAAAATTCTCGCCGTTAGAATCCGAGAGCATCATATCATATAAAAGTCCTGCCGAAGAAATAACCGATTCAAGTCTGCTCTTACAATCGCTTGCCGCACGACTGTTGATTGTTAAGTTATTGTCTTCTGCATTAATCTTTGTGTCGTTTGTAATAAAGTAAGAAGCAAGGACTGTAATGAGTCCCGTAGAAAATAATACCAGAAGCGAAATAATAAAAATGAGTCTTACACCAATCGGTCGCTTTACTTTATCTTCTTTGCTGTAACTTTTAGCAGCAGGCCTTGCCTTTTGTTTTTCCTTTTTAGCCTTCTTCTGTTTTTTATCTGATTTATCAATTGTTAATGAATCAAAGTCAGAAATATCAACGGAAGGCATTGTCGAAGGCTTTGGAGTTTGCTCCGGAGCCGGTTGAACTGGCTGAACCGGAGAAACTTTTTTTACCGGAACTGCCACAAAAGCTGCACTTCTATTTTGATTTTTTTTATCTGCTTTTCCTAAATTATCAAAAGCTTTAAGAGTTTCTATTTTAAGTTTATTCTGAGCAGGATTATGCTCAGGCTTGTAAATAATTTTTGTTTTAACGGCTCGTTTTTCGAACGAACCATAATCAGCAAAATTTAATTCAGTATTTCTCGTATCCACAATAGAATTCTACTATATAGATAATATTTTTACAATAAAAAACGTATATTATTTTTTTTTAATAAATTTGCATAAATTTATTGACACAATCGCATATATATTGCATTTTATCGCTTAGACATTATTTATTGAGAAAACGACCCAGGCTTGCTAAGTTTTTGATTTGATGTTAGCCCTGCGTATGCAGGATGTCTTTTAGGACAAACAATATTAGATTGAGGTTGCTTGAATGAAAGGAAGTCAGGTTACCATTGATCATGTATCCAAAAAATTCGGCGATTTTGTCGCATTGGATGACATCAACTTTACTATTAAGCCGGGAGAGTTCTTTTCTCTTCTTGGGCCTTCTGGATGCGGAAAAACTACTTTGCTCCGCATAATTGCAGGTTTTGAATTTCCGGATGATGGAATTGTTCTTTTTGATGATAAGAACGTAATTCCGTTAAATCCTGATAAACGACCTTCAAATACAGTTTTCCAGACTTACGCATTGTTCCCTAACATGACTGTTTACAACAATGTTGCATTTCCTCTAAAACTTAAAAAACTTCCGAAAGAAGAAATTGATAAAAAGGTAAAGGAATATATTCATCTTGTTCAGCTTGATGAACATCTTTACAAAAAGCCGAATCAGCTTTCGGGCGGTCAGAAACAGCGTGTAGCAATTGCCCGCGCCCTTATCAATGAACCAAAAGTTCTTCTTCTTGATGAACCTCTTTCTGCGCTCGATGCAAAGCTCCGTGCTAACCTTCTTATGGATTTGGACCGTCTTCACGACCAGATTGGTATTACATTTATTTACGTAACTCACGATCAGGCAGAAGCACTTTCCGTTTCTGACAGAATTGCCGTAATGAATCACGGTCATGTTCTGCAGATTGGTGCTCCATACGAAATTTACGAAAGCCCTGCAACTCAGTTTGTTGCGCAGTTTATTGGTGAAACAAATCTTTTTGATGCAGAAGTTGTAGACTGCGTTCCTCATAAGGATGCAAAAGGCCAGGATGATTTTATGGCTACCCTTTCGGTTCCT
>CAMVBP010000190.1 GCA_947165795.1 uncultured Treponema sp. | reverse complement strand
GGTAGGCTCGTCTAACAAAAGAATGTCCGGACTCTGCATAAGTGCTTTAGCAAGGGCAATACGCATCTGCCAGCCGCCGGAAAATTCTGCAGTATCGCGTTCAAAATCTGAACGGTTAAAGCCAAGACCTAAAAGGACACTTTCTGCCGCAGCTTCTCTTCTGTGCCAGCCGCTGTCTTCCAGCTTTTGAATAAGTATAGATTGCTGTTCAACAAGAGAGTCTGTATTTCCTTCGCCCTTTTCCAGCTGAGCTCCAATTTCGTCTATGCGTCGCTGCAGTTCGTAACCAAATTCAAAAGCCTTGTCTGCTTCTTCGCGCAGTGTGCAGCCATGATGTGTCAGTCCGCTTTGCGGAAGATATGCTATACGGCATTCTTTCTGTACGGCGCGGTTTCCGCTGTCCGGCGGAACAAGTCCTGCAAGTACTTTTATGAGAGTTGATTTTCCGGCACCGTTTGCACCCGTGAGTGCAACCTTTGAGCCGGTCTGTAAATTTATGGTAACATTTTTGAGAATATCGCGGTCGCCGAAAGCGAGCGATACCTGTGAAAACTGAACGAATGCCATGGTTAGTTCTTCTTAAAATACATAATTACAGGGCTTGAACTTCTTTCTGTAATTTGAATGCCTTTGAAAGTAGCAGATGCTGTATCTTCCAGTCTTATTCCGGAATCATCTATTTTGTAAAGGAAGTGAACTTCGGAATTCATGCCGTCAAATTTGAGGGTTATTACGCCATCATAATTTGAAGAAAGTGATTTTGCGACAGAATATTTTACAGAAGCTGTTCCTGCATTTTTGGCAGAGGCTTCAATAATTGAAGGTACTAACAAACGGTAGTTAGTCCATTTGAAAGTTCCGTCCGAATCAAAACTGATTGTACCGTAGCTTGAAGATTTAAATGAAGGACCTGACTTTACGATTTTTTCGTATGCAGCAGTTCTTCGTGTTTTTTCTGCATTTACAACATCATTAATATTCTGATCCAAAGTTACATAATCAAAATCCTGAGGTTTTCCGCTTGAATCTGTGTAGCGCAGTACAATGTAATTTGCACGCTTGTAAATTAATTTTACAGGAACATTTTTTAATACATATTCATTGTCTCCGGTTTTTGAATATCCCTGATATTCCCAGCTTTCGTGAATTTTATTTGTATTGAAAGATACTTTGTTTGAACCTTCATCAATAAAGAAATTGTAGCTTGGATGAATTACTGATAAATCAATGTTTCCGGAATTAATCATTGTCCTGAAGCTGTCCGGATACCAGATTCGTGATTTAATAACATTGAATGCATTATCAACTTCTTCTTTTACTGTTTCCTGAACTGCGTTTGTACCGTTATCCTTTCCGTCTGTTTCATAAAGCTTAAGGTTATAAGAAAAGCACCAGCCGGAAGTTCCGTCTTCAGTAAGAATTTTATACCAGTCTCCTTCCAGTGGAACTCCACCAGTCATAGGAATCTGGCCTGTTCCTTTGTAAAGAATTTTTATAACTTCACCTTTCCTAAGTCTGTAAACCTGTTTAGAAGTATTTACAGCTTCTGCACGGCACGGAAGTCCGTCTGTTTTTACAGATGCATAGGTTAGGGCAGTAGGTTCATATTTTTTTAGAACAGAAGATATTTTGCTTTTTTTAACAGGCTCTGTTAATTGCCATAAAGGAATTTCAATTTTTTCTCCGTCCGGTTTTTGAACGACATATACATGAGAAATATTTGATTTAATATAAACTGGAAGAATGTCTCCACTTTTTATATCCTGTTCAGGAATGTTCCATAATACAACAGAATATCCCATAATTTTGTCGCTGCAGGATGTGAAAAGAATTGAGAAAATAAACAGTAATGGTAAAAACTTCTTCATATAAAAAATCCTAAAATAACGGCAGAGCAGCCTGCTTAGAGCCAATTTTTGGTTTCAGTTTAGAGCTGAACTCCAGTCTTAATTTTTTCGTTAAAGCGGTCGAGCTTCTTTCCTTCAAGAGGATTTGGCTTTCCTTCCATAACGGCACGTAATGCTTCCATTTCTTCGCCGCTGAAATTTACACCATGATTCATATGGTTGATAAAAGATTCTGTTGCCATTGGAGCAACCTTGCGGCACATTTCAAGAATTACTTCTGCATATACGCGGATTTCGTACTGGGCATGACTGTCCAGACGAAGCTTTAAGAAATGGAAAAGATTGTGTAAATCCATTTCCCAGTAAAATTCTGTGTAAAGCGAAAGAGGAAGATTGATTCTTGCAATTTCACGTGCAAGACCTGAATCAATCAGTTCGCTGTAATTTTCGTAAGCTTCCTTCTGTCCGGCTTCGAGCTGCGAAATGATTTTATCTGCAGTTGCCTTATCGAAGGCTTCTGTAGCACGTCCCTGTTTGTTGTCTTTACTCTGTGGAGCAACTTTATCTTCTGCAGGAACATAGAATTCATCCTTCATAATTGAATAGCGTCCGGAAACTTCGTTCATACGGCCTGTGCGGTGGCGAACCCACTGACGTGCAACGAAAATCGGCATTTTTACGTGGAAGGTCATTACAACCTGTTCAAAAGGAGAAGTATGCTGGTGGCGCAAAAGATAGTCGATGAGGGCTCCATCCTGGCTTACTGATTTTGTTCCTTCGCCGTAAGAAACACGTGCAGACTGAACAATTCTCTGGTCTCCGCCAAAATAATCTACAAGTCTTACAAAACCTTTATCAAGAACGGGATATTCTTTATCCAAAATTTCTTCTGCTTCGGGAACAATACAATGTGCCATAAAAATCCTCTTTTATAATTTTAGTTACTATATATTATATTAAATTCTAGTTGAATTCAATTAGAAGCAGACTCGAAAATTTGATGGCTTTTTGCTGGATTTTGACAAAAAATTGGGGCGTTGCGGGGCAGCATAACTGAAGAAATTTGCCCCGCTCGAAGGGGGAGTGAACAGGCAAGCCGATTTTCAAATCGACTTGCCTGGAAACGAGGGGAAGGCTTTCCCCCTTTTATTTTATTCTTTTACGGCAGTTTCTTCTGAATCGTTTGTGTCTGATTCAAGTTTTTCTATATTATCTTTCATTAAGAAAGAATAAACTGCTATTCCAACACCACCGACCATAAGAACAATTCCAATAATTCTCATAATTGCATTTCTTAATTTTTCTGGAGAAATAAGAATTAATACAACAGCAATGGCCAGCAGAACCAGATTTTCTAAGAAATATCTTTTGCGTTCAATGCCTGAATTTTTTAAAAGTGCTGCTGCGTAGAATCCAAGTAATGCAGAAATAATTAAATAAATAATCAGAATGATAATCATTGCAGTCCATACGGCGTTTCCAATTGCGAGAGGGAATATTAAAGCTACAAAACCAATTAAAATACTTGCAATGCTTTTTATTAAAATTGTTTTTTCGTAAATTGTATTTTCTAATATTTTTTTTGTATAAACAAGATTATAGATTCCATATGCAATAGAGCCGAGCGCAAGTAAAATTACTACTACTTTACTCCAAAATGGTGGAAAAATTACAAAGGAAAGTCCAAGTCCAAAAATAAGAATACCAGAAAGAAGATACCATTTTTTCATATTTAACCTCCGAAAAAAAATACCTTTTATATTATAAATTTAAAAACATATCTTGACAAGAATTTAGAAAACCTATAAATTATAGTAACTATTGGAGCGATACCAAAGCGGTCGTACTGGGGCGGTCTTGAAAACCGTTGATCT
>CAMVBP010000189.1 GCA_947165795.1 uncultured Treponema sp. | reverse complement strand
AGCGACCAATAAAATCTTTTTCTGCGCTTTTTGAAATTGCATCTTCTGCACCAACTTCATAATCAAAAAGCGCTTCTTTTATGTGAATAAAATTTCCGTTTTTTGCAAGCCTTATGGAAGTATCCCATTCCTGATAGCTTGGCACAGTCTCATCAAGCAAGCCAATTTCTTCAAGATGTTTTTTTGAACATAAAAGACTTTGAAACATTGGACCAGAAGTTACAAGAAGATCTCGGTAAGAATTGTCTTCCGAAATATCCGGTAAAGCCCAGTACTGTTTATCTTTTGTTCCTGTCTTTACGGTATTACAATCACTGTAAATTACAAGCTTTGGATTATAATTATGCTGTTCAAGTATTTTAAGTTCCTTTTCAATTTTCTGAACAGACCATGTATCATCGCTGTCATTAAACATAATCCAGTCAAACTTTGTAGCAAGAATACCTGCGTTTCTGGCTGCCTGTGCACCGCGCTTTTCTTCAGGCTGTTCAATAACTCGGACTCGTTCATCTTTTTCAGCATAAGATTTAGCAAGCTCAACAGAATTATCCGAAGAGTGATCATCAACAAGAATGAGTTCAAAATCTTTATAAGACTGAGCAAGAATTGAATCAACACATTTAGAAAGCGTATGTGCACGATTGTGAACTGGAATTATTATTGAAAAAGAAGTCATTTTTGAGTCCTTAATTGTTGTATTATTTTAATATAACACAAACAGGCAGATATTACAATTTTGATAAAATCCTGTTGAGAAGGCTTTTTAATTTATTATTAAAACGAACATTTAATTTACTTGATTTCTGTTCTTCCTGTTTTTTCAATTCATTGATTTTATTTACTTCAGATTCCGGCAGCTGTAAATTACTATTATGTTCAATGTTATAAAAAACATGATTAATATAATCCAAATAAAATTGATAAACAAAACTGTTTCTTGAAACTTTCTTGTTATTTATATAATCAGAAATTGCAGTAAGTACTTTTATCAAATCACATAATTTTTCTACATTAAAGGAAGATGTCATTGTACTTCCGGATGCAATTCTCCTGTGATAAGCCGAATACTCTATATTATGCAGAGACTCACATTCCGCTAATGCAATCAAAGAAAAATCGGTATCTTCGTACAAACAGTTTTCACGGAAAGAAAATTTAGAAATATAATCTCGTCTTGAAATATAAGAACATGGTGAAACAGTAAAATGTCCGTTCAACTTTTCAAACTCAATTTTTGGATTTAAATTTATATTCATCGGCCACTGGTAATAATATATATCTTCAATATATTTTCTTTCGTCAGGTGAAGAAGCATTGACTGAATCCATAAAGCTTACAAGATTGAATGTTAGAATCTGAACATTATTTTTTTTTGCAGTTTCATAAAGGAGCTGGCATGCTTCTTTATTTATAAAATCATCGCTGTCTATAAACCAGATGTATTCACCTTCAGCTTCCTTTAATCCACGGTTTCTTGCAGCACCCTGGCGCATATTTTTTTCCTGTCTGAAGATTTTTATACGTGAATCAGTTTTTTCATAGTCCTGAAGAATTTTCCACGAATCATCAGTCGAGCAATCATCTATACAAATAATTTCAATTTCTTTAAGAGTTTGATTAATAACGGAATCAAGACATTCAGGAAGATATTTAGAAGTATTGTAAACGGGAATGATTATTGAAAGCTTAGGGAGCATCATACAACCTCTCTGTAGGAAAAAACAAAATTTTTACAGTCCATATCTTTCCTTTTTATTTTTTGAAAATACATTATATATTTTTCTTCCAAAGCGATGAGCAAGAAAACTTAAGCACATTTTAAATTGTTTAAAGAATGGTGCATGTACAAAATCTTCATAAATTGAAAGCTTTTCATTCATAGCTGTCTGATCATAAAAATTATTTTTAGATATTGCCAGAATATCTTTAAATTGAATTCCATTATATTTACGTAAGCGGTCTAGATTTTTTGTATCGTCAAAAAAACTAATTAACGTTCGGTAGCCCCATTGACGTTTTTCTAGATTTTCAGATTTAAGAATTTCTGTTGCAAAGAAGTATGGGATTAAATCTTTATTAGGAATTTTATTTTCTTCAAGGCCAAGAATTTTTTCTGCAAGCCGGCAGTCCTTTACCTGTAAAAAAGTATTCATAAGATAATCTTCTTCAAGACGATAACGGTTTTCGCCGCCAATGTTCATTCCGGAAAGACTGACAGATTCTTCATTTTGGAATCGGTAATAAACATAATAATCTTTTAATAATTCGCAGTCTGTATTTAACAAAAGTTTTATATGCCACTGATAGTCCTGATGCTGAATAATTGCAAAATTAAACGGGAGAAGAAGTTTATAAAATTCTCTGCGAATTGCAAAGCCTGGAGAAAAAAGACAGTTACCTTTATAAAACATATGATTAAGTAACGCAGTTCTATCCAAGTCTGGCAAATCCCAGTGTCCGTTTGGATTATTTTCGTAGTCAATTATCTGAAGTGAAGAATAAATAACTCCAACATTTTCTTTTTGAGAAAATACTTCCACTATTTTAGAAAAATAATCTTCACGAAGTGCATCATCAGAAGCACAGTCAACAATGATATCTCCTTTAGAAAGAGAAAATGCCCGGGGAGTTACAACGCCCTGCCCTCCGTTAAATTCCTGCTGGTAAAAATGAATTCTTTCGTCAGTGAATTTTTTAATTTGAGCAACATTTCCATCAGTCGAACAGTCATCAATAATAATCAGCTCCCAGTTTTTATAGGTCTGATTCAAAAGACTGTTAATAAAATATCCGACATATTTTTCGTGATTAAATGAGGAACATAAAACTGAAATTAATGGATTATTTTTCATATATGTTGGGGTTATATAAAATATAAAAGATAAATCAATGCAACAAAACCAAAAAGCATAAATAATCTGAAAATCCAGATATATAATGGTAATTCAATTTCGCTTCCATTTTCTTTCATAATTTTTGAATTAGGTCTGACTGCAATCAAGAAATAAATCATTACAGCAACATAAATATCCATTCCAAATCTTAAGAAAGTATCAATATGAAGCATTCCAAAGCAATGAGCTAAATCTCTAACAGGTGATTCATTAACCCATATACGAGGAAGAATACCAAGCTGAGAAATATTATTTGGAGTAAAAAACCAAGAAATATTTATTACTGTTCCAAAAACAGCTGCAAGTTGTCCAAGCGTAGTCAAAAATAAAAGTTTAAGCGGAATAGAACTTGTTACAATTATAAAAGAAATGAAAGGAATTGTAAGAATTAACCAGTAATAAAAACCGCCTCTCGCGCATAAAAACAATACTAAATAAGAAAGTAAACAAACGTAAATTGTTAGTTTATTAAAATCATATTCAGAAAAATCATGAAACCAAAGATAAATACAAAGAATCGTGTATAACACGATAAAAGCTGAAGAGCCGACAATTGTATTTCCTGTAAAGTATTCAAATATATGAGTTGCCAGTCCAGGTTCAATTGAATTTATTACAGTAGAATCTGTATATGAATTCGATTTAATTAAAAGCGCCTTTAAAAGAATAAAGAACAAAGAAAATGACAATCCAATACAGGTTTTTCCAATTATTTTAAGAACATTTTTTTCTTTAAGCAAAATCAGAGGAATGAAAATAATGATTGCAAAATATTTTAAAACAATTGCAATTGCAAAAAAAAAAAAGAATTTCTTGTCATCATTCTTAAGATAAAGAAAG
>CAMVBP010000188.1 GCA_947165795.1 uncultured Treponema sp. | reverse complement strand
TGTTGTTACCGGAGGTGCAGCAATTTCTTTCCCGCGGGATATTGCGGATGCAATTTTGTTTGCATGGTATCCTGGTGAAGAAGGCGGAAATGCTGTTGCAGACGTGATTTTTGGTGAAGTTAGTCCTTCTGGTCATTTGCCTGTAACATTCCCAATGAGTACAAAAGATTTGCCGGCCTTTGATGATTATGCGATGAAGGGAAGAACATACCGTTACGCAGAAAAAGAACCGCTTTATCCTTTTGGATTTGGCTTAAGTTATGCACAGTGGAACTTCTCAGATTTAAAGGCAGAAACTGTTAATGGCGCTGATGAAAAATCATTCTGCAAAGTTTGTTTGAATGTTGCAAATGAAAGTGATTTTAATGCCGCACAGGTTGTTCAGATTTACGTTTCAAAAAAGAACCGTAGTGAAGATGATCCAATCTGCAGCTTGAGGGCATTCAAGAAAATCAACGTAAAAGCAGGTGCAAAGCAGAGCGTTGAATTTGTTCTTCCAAAATCGGCATTTGAAACAATAAATAAAGAAGGCGAAAGTGTAATCGAAAGTGGAGATTATAAAATTATAGCAGCAGATTCAGCACCACTGGAGATTTCAGAAAAACTCGGCGCCGTTAAAGCAGTAAGCACAATTATACAAATATAATATATTGAATATATAAAAGAAATTATTATGAGTTTTAGTTTCAAAAAAGGCGTGAGTGAAACGAATCTGAAAAGTCATTTTACGGTTTTAGCGAGCTTGCGCTACAAGCGGTGCCTCCCGTAACCCATGACTTTTCAGATTCGTGTAACGGAAGCCTTTTTTGAAATAGATGCATATTTTTTTCCTTGAAATCTATTCCATATAGCAGAAATATTTGATATATTTTGCGTATGAAGTATTCTCTTGCTATATTTGACATGGACGGTACAATTCTAAACACCCTTGACGACATGACCGATTCCTGCAATGAAATTTTAAAAAAATATGGAATGCCGCTTCATACTGTTGAAGAAATTCGTTTTATGGTTGGTAATGGAATTCCAAAACTCATTGAGCGCGCAATTCCAGATGGAAAAAATAATCCTGAATTTGATGCCGTGCTTAAAGAATTTCTTGAATATTATGAAGAGCATTGTGCAATTAAAACTGCGCCTTATGCAGGTATTCCTGAATGTATAAAAACCTTGCGCGAGGCAGGAATTAAAATTGCTGTAAATACAAATAAAATTGAACCGGCTGCAATTGCACTTTGCGATGATTATTTTCCGGGGCTTTTTGATATTATTTCCGGCAGCCGCGATGGTATGCCTCCAAAACCGGCCCCGGACGGAATTTATGAAATTCTTAAACGCGCCGGCATGGATGGAAAGTCTGAAAATCAGCGTGCTGTTTTTATTGGTGATTCTGATGTTGATATGCAGACTGGAATAAATGCCGGCCTTGATGTAATCGGCGTTGACTGGGGATTCCGTGGAAAAGAATTCTTACGGGAACATGGTGCTGAAGTAGTTGTGATGAATCCTGCTGAACTTGCAGACTGCATTACAAACTAAATTTTATTTACCGGAAATCCGGATTTTTTTATAGGAGTTACAAGTGAAAAATATTTCATTTAAAAAGATTTTATTGTCATTTGGATTACTGTTCTCTCTTGTTGCTTTTAATTCTTGTATTGATCCGAATTCAGCTATTACAGAAGATTCAATTTTATCTTCAAATATTGAACTTGGAGATATTGTTGGAACTTGGGAAAGTTCATATGGAGAAAAGTTTGTAATTTCTTCTACTGAGTTTAAGAATTATTATACAAGTGGAGGAAACTTTGTAGAAGCTTATACAGGAAATAATTTGTATATAAAGAAGATTTCTCCAACTTCAGGATATATTTATTTTAAGTATACAAAAGCTTTCTGTTATACACATTCAGATTTTGATCCTAATCATACTGTTTACGTATATGATACTGATGCTCCAGATGTAGGAAAATGGTATGCAGTATATTATTCAGATTTAACAGCTCATTCAGTAAAAATTTCAGGAGCTTCTGGTGATTGTTCATCTTTTAGTACAATACAGGAAGCTGTAAATGAATTTACAGTTGCAAACGGATATTTTGCCAGTGATTCAACATGTGTAAAATCAGCATCTGGTTCAGGAACAATTGCTGATGTTTCAACCGCATTATCTTCCGGTTCAAGCGGAGCCGGCAGCTCGGGCGGAACAACAGGTGGTGCTACGGGTGGCGAATCTGGTGAGACTACAGGTGGTACTGCAGGTGGCGAGTCTGGTGGAACAAGTGGTGGAGAATCTGGTGGTTCTACAGGTGGAAGTACGGCCAGAGCTGTAGACCTTGAAGAAACTGCGTGGTTTATAAATTCTTCACGAATCGATTTTCCTGTAATTGATGAAACTCTTTATATAAATTATATGCCTGATGGAATAAACACTTCCAGATGGATTCGTGTTTTGCCAAAAGGAAATACCGGATATGAAGCAGAAATTGTATGGTCAAATAATGTTCGTGAAATTGGTCAGAAAGCTGATATTGAATTTACTTTAAATAATAATAATTTATCTATTCAGTGCAGTCTTTTAGAATTTTCAAATCTTGAATCTTATGAAACAGTTACAGCTTCGAGATTTGATCCTTCAAAGGTTCCTGCACTAACAACAGATTATTTGAGCAATTTTTCTGGAAATTACACACTTAATTCTACACATTATACCTTGAACTTTGGGGCAAAATTAAATATCAGCCAGAATGTTTCTCATTACTGGAATGCAAATATACTTAATACAACGTATGATGAAGCAACAAAAACTTATGATATGCTGCTTGCTCATTCTTCACAAAATAATGCAAGCGGATCAATCGATCCTGGAATAACAGGAAGTGAACCATTTATTTCTCAGCAGGGATTATTCTGGAGCCATTTGACTTTAACTGCAAAGCCCGGTTCTCAGTGGGAAATAAAATGGGCTTCTGAATGGAAGAATACACCAGCCGAAGCACTTAATTCTACTCTTGATATGCAGGATACATTTACAGGACCTGCAACTACAAAAATAAATTATTCATATAAATTCTATTTTGGAAATCCTAAACTTAGTGGTAGCTGGTATACAGTAGAAAAAGGTTCCCTTATTTACGAAGTTCAGTTTGAGTCTGATTTACCAACCGATAAGACATGGAAACAAATTTTTGATGGTTATGATATTGATTCAAAAATACAATTACCAGATGGAAAAGATAAAGATTACTGGTGGTACAGTACAAACTCTATTACAGGAATTGAAGATTCTTATGTTTATAAATTAACAGATAGTTATAAGCCGGGACTAACAGAATATGAATTTTATCTTGCGTTGAAAGATAATTCTACTGCACAGGAAGTTTATGTAAGGGAAGGAAAGTATTATAATGAAGCAAAAGGCTATCTTGAAATTACAGAAAATACAATTCAGTGGAATGAAGATGTTTATACTATTGTAGATGGTGCTAACTGGTCTGTTTGGAATAATGATGATTCTATTCCAAATAGAGTTGCATATTTGGTAAAAAAAGATAATACAAATTATTTATGTTCTGTATGGTATTACATAAATAAACCAAATGCTTCAAATACATATGTAAACTTTGAGTTACCATTAGAATCTCCTTTATCAAAATGTCCAAGTACTTATGATTATCAGTCGAATGATTGTAAAACTGGTACTTCACAAAAGAATCTATCTGTCCAGGATTCTTCGT
>CAMVBP010000187.1 GCA_947165795.1 uncultured Treponema sp. | reverse complement strand
CAAAGCGCGGAAGAATATATTCTATGTCTCCATTTCGGTACGGAAAATTTGTAAAGCTGTCATTCCGGCTGGAACCATAATGACTTTTACCGACAAACGGATCTGTCTGAATTGTTACGTATTCTGAAAAACCGAATTTAAAAGGAAAGGTTGCAAGGTTATCCTTGTAATAGTAATTAACCGTCCATGGAATATCATCATTACTTTTATAATAAAATTCAGGAGTCAGCTTGATTCGGAAATCAAATAAAAAAGGATCACGATTAAAAAGAGCTTTTTTTCCGTAAAGAAAATCGCTTGTCTGATCATAGATATCATATAAAACTCCGTCGAGTTTATCATAATCTATCTGTTCAAAATAATATTTAATTTCTGCAATTGTCATCATTGAATTTTCATTAAAGAAAGTTTGCTTCTGAGACATGCCGAGAGTTTTCAAATTACTGTATATCCAGTGATTTGGAGGAAGAATTTGTGAATTATTGAATGCCTGTGCATTAAGGGATTTATTGAATCCAAAAAAAGTAAATAAAACAAAAAATAATGAAACAGCAATTTTTTTTCTCATAGGGAAAATATAACCTTTAACACAAAAAAAACATAGTATTTTATGGTATTTTATATAAAAAAAATATACAATAAGAATCAGGAGAAATAGAATGAAGGTTGCTATTGTTCATGACTGGCTTGTAAATTACGGTGGTGCAGAACGCGTCGTAGAAGAATTGCTTAAGATTTATCCGGACGCAGATATTTTTACATTAGTTTACAACAAAAAAAAGATGGCCTCGCATTTTCCTCCTGAAAAAATTCATACCTCCTTTGTTCAGAAAATTCCTTTTTCTTCAAAGCTATATACTAAGCTGCTTTCGCTAATGCCAAAGGCCTTTGAAAGCTTTGACTTTTCGGATTATGATTTAATTATCTCTTCATCTTCTTCCTGTGCTAAAGGAATTATTACTCCAACCTCTTCAACTTATATTGCTTATATCCACTCGCCTATGCGTTATGCCTGGGATTTATATTTTGATTATTTTAAGCGTTCCGGTTTTCTGACAAGATTTTTTATGAAACGCCAGATGCCAAAAATAAGACAGTGGGATTTTATTTCGAGTCAGAGAATTGATTATATAATTGCAAATTCTTCTTACATTTCCAGAAGAATAAAAAAATTCTGGGGAAGAGATTCTCAGGTAATTTATCCTCCTGTAGATACAAAGCGTCTAGGCTGGAATGGAAAAGCAAGTGAAGATTTTTATGTTGTCTTCAGTCGTTTTGTTTCTTATAAGAGAATTGACCTTGCAATTTCTGCATGCGGTGAACTTGGAAAAAAACTTGTTGTAATTGGAAGCGGTTCTCAGGAAAAAGAATTAAAAAAGCTTGCTTCAAAATACCGCAATTCAGAAATTACATTTACAGGAAGAATTAGCGATGAAGAAGTAAAGGAATATCTTCAGAAATGTAAGGCATTAATTTTCTGTGCCGAAGAAGATTTTGGAATTATTCCGGTAGAAGCACAGGCTTGCGGCCGTCCTGTAATTGCATTTAAAAAAGGCGGTGCACTTGAAACTGTTAAGGAAAATGTTACCGGAATTTTCTTTGAAGAACAGGAAACTCAAAGCGTTGTAAATGCAATCAAAAAGTTTGAAGAGCGTTATGAAAAAAATACATTTTCTCCACAGACAATCTGTGAGCACGCTCAAAACTTCAGCGCAGAAAAATTCCAGAACAATATTAAGCAGCTTGTTTTAAAAGTTCAGAATAAATAAATCAGATTACGTCTACGAAAGTTCTTTCATTTCTGCAGAACAGAATAAGTCCGAAGAACATAAGAACAATTGTAGTTGCAACACTCGCAATTATCATCTGATACGGAACATGACCTGCACCGTAAAAGAAAACCCTGAATAACTCAATAGGAGCACTCATAGGATTTACATAGTAGAGCCACATAAATCTTTGAGGCGCTTCGCTAAGCGGATAAACTACTGGAGTTGCATACATTGCAAGACTCATTCCAAAGCCAAGCAGCATGTTTAAATCGCGGTATTTTGTTGTAAGAGAAGAAATGATGATTCCCATACTTCCGCCCATAATTCCAATCCATAGAATAATTAACGGAAAAGCAAATACCCACCAGGTTGGTCTGACAGCAGAGCCGGTAACAATGAAATATATGTATAAACATATTAAAAGGCAGAACTGAATTCCAAGTTTAATAACCTGCCCTGCCACTAAAGAAATTGGGACGGTCAGTCGCGGGAAATATACCTTACCAAATATTCCTGCATTAGAAGAAAAAACTCCGGCACAATTTGTTAATGAAGCATTGAAGAAGCTCCACAGCATATTACCGCCATAGTAAAAGAGAATGTACGGAATGCCGTCTGTTCCTATCTGAGCAAGCTGGCCAAAAATGAACATCCATACAATTGAAGAAAAAACAGGATTTAATATATACCATAAGGGTCCAAGAATTGTCTGTTTATAATTAACAACAAAATCGCGCTTAATAAAAAGCTTTATAAGATATTTATAATCCCAGACTTCCTTTAAACGTAAGTCAAGAAGCTTACGCTTTGCAGAAATTACTTTTGTCCACTGTGGTTCAGCGGTCTGAGTTTCTTCTCTCATATATTCCTCATTAATTTAATTGTTTTAAAGTTATTTCCCTTGCCGTAGATAAATTTACTTTTTGCCAGCTTTCTGATTTAAAAATATCATCGTGAACGCTGTAAAGACAATCATCATCAATGACAAAATTTGTAGAAGAAGAAATACTGTTATATTTATCTTTAGTAAGTCTCCAATCTGTTGTATCAAAAATTACAGTATCCTTTAATTTTATTTTTGTAATATCTTTTCCTGTTGCTGGATTTATAGGATTTTCAATAAGATCCTTTACAGCAATTGATGGAACATCAGCATTCGTCATAAATGTATTATCAATTTTTAATTTTCCTTGTGAATTAAAATCCTTTACCAAAAGAAGCGGATTAACATCTGATGTTGGCCAGGCTAAAGACTCCGGCATCAGGCTGCTGTCAACCCCGCCACCATGATCTGCTGAAATAATTATTCTAGTATTATCATAAATATCATTTTCCTTAAGCCATTCCAACCATTTTCCTAACTGTATTAGAGCTGCGGCATTTACATGATAATGTGGCAGTATTGAAAGTGGATTATTTTCATCAAGCACAATATTTTGTTCCATAGTATAATCAGGATATTGCAGATAAGTAGGATGATGAGTAATATCATTTTCTAGAAAGAAAAATGCATCTTTTGTAGATTCTGTATCACATAGATTCGGAAGAAATTCAAGTTGTGAATAATCTTGTATAACTCTTGCTGCATCACCTTCCAAATTTGTTTTTTCTACAAGATTTTTTGCAGTTCTGCTGAAATAATCTCCTTCATCATATAGTGTCGAACGTAATATATAAGGAGCAATTGCTGTTAAACCGTTACGAAAAAAATTTTTAGTCATTTTTGATTCAACATCAAAAATGACAAGATTAGTTTTTGCAAGAAAATAATTCACGTATTGATCTTCGATAAGAAACGTCGTGATATCTTCTGGATAATTATCCATAAAGTAGAAATTTGAATCGCCAGAATTTCCAATATATGGCATGTTTGTCATTGTTGCTGAAAAACCATTTTGTGAAAAAATTCTTGGTAAGAGAGAAACCGCTTCTTCTCTTTTGTCTATAAGAGTTTTTGATTTCTGCTCATTTTGCATAATTGGAACATATTCATAACCGCCATAAAGCCCTGGAAACCCTTCTAAAGTTCCATAAGAAAAAGTTACTGTATTCGGATAAAAAGTAAATCCTTCAAATAATTCAATGTATTTACTGTTATTTTTATATTT
>CAMVBP010000186.1 GCA_947165795.1 uncultured Treponema sp. | reverse complement strand
TGCGGCCTCCGGGTTATGAGCCCGACGAGCTGCCAACTGCTCTACCCCGCGTCGTGTTGGTGTATAATATTGATTTAATTAATCTTTGTCAATAGTCTCGCCCATGTTTTCCTGCAAGTTTTTATACTTCAAGCGACATTCAATTATCGAAAACAAAACCACCGCGAATGCAAAATATTTAAAGGAATTCTGGAAGCCGGCAAAAAAGTCATATATGCCGTGAATTAAAACTGCCGAAAGCATTAATGATATTTTAAATATTTTATTTTTTAATCCGAACATAAAAAGCGCACAAAGTCCTGTGCACGAAAAATGAATTATTACGGCCGAAAACATTCTGACAAAAATCGGGAGATACAAAAGCTGCGAGCCTGCATTTTTTGCTTTCTGCATGTGTTCAAAAAAATAAACTCCAGACTCAAAGCAACCTACAGAAAGTCCCATTATAAATCCAAGCAGGATAAATCTTTTTAATGCAAAAGCTTTACTGTCCGAATCATTTGATTCCACGTTATTTTTAATTCCTGCTCTTCCTCCAGAAACCGGAAGGAAAAACAAAAACAGCATTTTTATAACTTCTTCAATAACTGCATACAAAATCAGCGATTTAAGGAGCGAGTATAAAATCGGATAATTATTTGCAAACCCATTTATATCCGGAACAAAATATTGTATTAACGAAATTGGAATTACAGATAACAGTCCAAGCAGAATCGCTATCAACTGATGAAATACATTTAATTTATACGCAAAAGTAAAAATCAGAAAAAAAACAATTAACGGCAAAAAGCAAAATAAAATTCCAAAGACCATATTTTATGATATAAAGTTTTCAATATTTTTTCAATTTGCTATAATCAAACCATGTCAGAAGCAGATGATTTTCCAACAGATTGTTTTTATGCCAACGGATTAAATTTTGAATGCCAGAGATGTTCTTTTTGCTGTGGCCATTCTCCGGGTTTTGTTTATCTTTCAAAAAGAGATTTAAAAGCTCTATGTAATTTTTTTAATCTTTGCGCAAAAGATTTTATTGCAAAATATTGCCGCTGGGCAGATTACTATTATGGAACGAAGGTTCTGGCGCTTTTAGAAAAAAAGAATTACGACTGCATTCTCTGGGAAAATGGTTGTTCAGCCTATTCTGCACGTCCCGTTCAATGTTCAACTTATCCATTCTGGTCATGGATGGTAAAAGATAAAAACGTATGGGATGACTGTGCAAAAGAATGTCCCGGAATGAACAAAGGAAAATTATGGCCCTTTGAAGAAATCGAAAAAAATCGCAAAGCCTATATCGATAATCAACCCCTGCATAAAGAAGAAGTAGGGGAAATAATTAAGAATTCAGAATTTTAATTATTTACTTTCCTTTTTCATAAAAACATTGTAGAATAATAATACTTTCTCTTGTAATTCAAAATTTTTACAATCAAAAAGTATAAAAATCATTTAAAAAGCTTTTAAAATTTTCACCAAAGAGCAGGTATCTCTTATACTAAAGATGCCAAAGGAGTTATGCATGAGATTTAGTTTAAAATTTAAAATTATTATTTTTGTAATTCTTTTTATTAACATTGCAGTAATTGCACTTGGATTAGTAGCAAGAAGAGAATTAGCAAAATCTATTTCAACCAGCACAGAACAGATTATGACTTTGAATGCGGAAAAATCTGCCCGTATTTTGCAGGATGTAAATAAAAAAGAATTTTACCTTTTGGAGTCAATAGCAAATCTTCCTTTTATTCGAGATGAAAAAATAACTCTTGAAGAAAAAACTGCTCAGCTTGAAGCTATAGTAAAAGAAAATCCTCAGCATTTTGAAAATCTGGCCTTTTACAGTGATAAAGGAATTTGTATTCGTCCTGATGGAGCATATGTAGATGTTTCTGAAATTGATTTTTTCATTCAAACTATTTCAGGAAAAAGAGTTGTTATTGATCCACTTCCAAAAAGCTATATGATGGAAGGCGGCTCCGATGAAACAATTATGTTCTATTGTATTCCTGTTTATGGAGAATCAAAAAAAACTATAGGAATCTTATCATCAATTGTAAATGGATCAGATGTTTATAATCTTTCTGAATCAATTTTAATCGGAAAAAAATCTCATCCAACTATTATTTCTACAAGCTCTGGAATGACAATTGGACCTACAACTTATGATGGATTAAGTCAGGAAGAGATTACAGCAATTCAGGAAAATGGCAGCGCAGAACAAAACAAAGACGACGCTAGTAAAACTCCATGGGATTTTATGATGGATGATGTAATTGCAGGTGGCTCTGGTTACAAAATTCTTACAGATCCGGTTTCTAATGAAAAAAAGGTTGTATCTTACCTTCCTGTTGGAGACGAAAGTGGCTGGGCAGTTTTATGTGCAGTTCCTTATTCTGAATATTTCGAAACACTTTCAACAATCACAATGACAATTATAATTTCTGTTTTTATTGCAATTATTGTTGTTATAATTGCTTCTCTTATTCTAATATCAATTCTTATAAAACCACTTGGATTTGTTAAAAACACAATCAATGAAATTGCTTCCGGAGATGCAGATCTTACAAAGCGAATTAACATTAATCTTCGTGATGAAATTGGCGATGTAGTTACAGGCTTCAATAAATTTACAGAAAAGCTGCAAACCATTATTTCGCAGGTCAAAAAATCACGTGATACACTTGGAAATGCAGGTCTGGAACTTGATATTTCCACAAAAGATACATCAACCTCTATTGAACAAATTCTTACAAGTATAAATTCTGTTCTTGCACAGATTGATAACCAATATAAATCTGTACAACAGACTGCAGGAGCTGTTAATGAAATTGCAAGCAATATAGAATCTCTTGGTCACATGATTGGAAAACAATCTTCAGAAGTTTCTGATGCATCAGCAGCAATTGAACAAATGATTGGAAACATTAATTCTGTAAATGTTTCTATGGAAAAAATGTCTTCTTCTTTTGATGGATTAGCCAATTCAGCACAAAATGGTATTGAACTCCAATTGAATGTAAACTCAATTATTGAACATATAAAAAATCAGAGTGAAACCCTTCAGGATGCAAACTCAGCAATTGCTGCCATTGCACAGCAGACAAACCTTCTTGCCATGAATGCTGCAATTGAAGCCGCCCATGCTGGAGAAGCAGGAAAGGGATTCTCTGTAGTTGCTGATGAAATTAGAAAACTATCAGAAACATCTTCTTCCCAGTCAAAAACAATCGGAGAGCAGTTGAATAGTATAAAATCTTCAATTGATACAGTAGTTTCTGCTTCAGAAGAATCTAGTAAAGCATTCCAGTCAGTAACAAATAAAATTACAGATACAGAACAGCTTGTTCACCAGATTCAAGCAGCCATGGAAGAACAGAATGCAGGTTCTATGCAAATTTCCAATGCACTTCATTCCATGAATGATTCAACAATCGAAGTTAGAACTGCCAGCGAAGAAATGTCTGCCGGTAATAAAGCAATTCTTGAAGAAGTAAAAAATCTTCAGGATGCAACCGGAATTATGCAGACTAGTGTCTCTGAAATGACAAATGGTGCAGAGAAAATTAAAGAAACAGGCCAGGCCCTTCGCGAGATTTCTGAAAAAATGAAGTCATCAATTGAAGAGATTGGTGTTCAAATAGATAAGTTCCAAGTTTAATAACGGGATTATTTTATGAAAAGATAATGCTGGAATGTATAAATTATCTTCCAGCATTATTTTTTTTAACTATAATGATTTGCATAAAAAAAATTATAAATAACAGATTATTATCTTTACATTAAAGCGCTGTGATGATAATATTTAATATATGTTAAGAATTACAGGCTTGCTTAAGAGCCGCTTCTTTTCCTTTAATTTCTTTTTCGCCTAAGGGCGAACTTCTCTATTTTTTTTGT
>CAMVBP010000185.1 GCA_947165795.1 uncultured Treponema sp. | reverse complement strand
AGAAACTCGTTACAAAAATTAAGATTCACTATCAGGGAACTCCAGCAGGTGTTCTTAAGGGTGGTTTTAAGAAAGAACGCAACAACGAAATTAAAATCAAGGCTTGCATTGCAGATTTGCCGGAAACAATTACAGCTGACATTTCTAAAATTAATGTAAGTGAAGCTTTGCGTGTAAAGGATCTTGAACTTCCAAAGAATGTTGAAATTCTTACAGATGCTGAACTTCCTTTAGTAACTGTTGCTCCAGCACGCTAAAACTGATGACGCCGGTTTGCAGTTATCTGCACATTCTGGCTTCTGACTTTTACGGAAATAATTTATTAAGAGGCTGCATTTTTGCAGCCTTTTTTTATGAGCCTTTTTATGGTAGAATATTTAAATAATGTTGTGTGAATTTGAAAAGAAAGTTGAAAAATCTTTATTGACTTGCGGTGTTCAGTTTTCTGATAAATTAAAAATTGGTGCGGCTGTTTCTGGCGGTGCTGATTCTGTAAGTCTTTTGCTTTCTTTATGCAGCGTTTTAAAAAATTATTCAATTCCGCTTTATGTAATTACAATCAATCATAATATAAGACAGAAGGCTGAGACCGAAGGCGATGCTGTTTTTGTTGAGCATTTATGCCTCGAATTACAGAAAAAAGGTTTTTCTGTAAATTATGAATGCGTTACTTTTGAAGAAAAGCAGGTTGCAGAATTAAGTGAAGTCCGTAAAGGCGGCATTGAAGAAGCTGCAAGATTTTTGCGGTATGAAGCATTTGAAAAATTTATTTTGGATAATGAACTTGATTTTTTGTGTCTTGCTCATAATAAAAATGATCAGCTGGAAACTCTTCTTATGCGTTTTTTGCAGGGTGCGGGCGTAGACGGTTTATGCGGAATTAAACAGAAAAGGCAGAAATTTATCCGCCCGCTTTTGTCTTTTGAGCGGAGAGAAATTGAAGCGTATTTGAATGGCAAAAATCAGGAATGGAGAACTGATTCTACAAATAATAATCAGAATTATTTACGAAATAAAATAAGGCTTTCTCTTGTTCCGTTTTTAAAAGAGAATTTTCCCGGATGGGAAGCGGCTTTACTTTCCGGGCAGAAAAAAGCATTGGAAGATGCGGCTTTTATTTCATATGCAGTTAATAATTGTGCCGGCAATAAAGAAACTGGCGCGGAGGAAGATTCATTAAGCAGTTGTTTTTCTTCCTGCAAAAGTTTTCCTGCAATTACTAAGCGCCTTATTTTGCAAAAGTTCAACGAAGCCGGAATTTCCTGCCGTGTTCCCGATTCATTTTTACAGGAACTGTGCGAAGAGCTTAATAATACTAAAACTGTAAGAAAATTCTTTGCGAGCTATGAAATAATTATAAAAAATAATGAAGTTTTGGTAAAAAAAGCTGTAAAAAAGCATACTGATTTAGTTTTTTTTGATATAATAGAAGAAGATGGTTTATTTAATTTTCCTTTTGGAACTTTGAACGTTTTGGAAGGTAAAATTTATATAAATGATAATTTATTGTCATGTTCAGTAAAAATGCCGTTTTGCGTGCGAAATGTTTCTTCTGGTGATACTATTGCCGCCGCCGATGGTTCTTTAAAAAAGGTTAGGGATATTTTTTCTGACTGGCATGTTTTGCAGGAGCATAGAGAATTAATTCCTCTTATTCTGAATGTTCAGACAGGAGAAATTGTATGTATTGCTGCAAGTTTTTTAGGATATAATGATTGGGTCGTAAAAAATGAAAAATAAAATATTAAAAGTAACTTTATTTCTTATAATTTCATCTTTTTCATATTTAGCTTTTTCTCAGAATTCGGCTGCTACCGCAAATAAGAATACTGCCTTGCGCTGTTTGAAAAATGCAGAAAACTGCCTTTACGCAGGTGACTACAAAAATGCTTTGAATCAGGCGTCGCTTGGACTTAGTTATGATGATTCAATTTCTGATTTGCTTTACGTTCAGGCAGCTGCAATGATTAAATCTGAATATAAAATTTTCGAAGTGCTTCCAATAATTGAAAGCGCGTTCCAGAAAAATAATTGGAGCGGATATTCAAAAACCGGTGCAAGAATTCTTTATGCAGATTTATTAAGCGATACAGGAAAGTATTACGATTCATTAAAAGTGCTTGATGATGGAGAAGCGCTTTTTTCTGCCGATGCTGAATTTATAAGAATTAAAAATTATTACCGCATTGGAACCGAAGATTCTTTGAATGCTGCAAGACAGCGCATAAACAGTGCGCGCAGAGTTTATCCTGCAGATGAACGCTTTCCGAATATTTTCTTTTTATTTGAATATGAATTTTTAAGCAGGGCTGAACGCCAGAATCAGAAATACAGGATTCCTTCACTCGTAAAAACTGTTGCTTCTTCTTATATTGCTAATCTTCCAGATTATTCCGGAAATAAGCTTGATATGGAAATTCTTGCAGCATTTTTTGCCGAGGGTGAAGAGCAGCTTCGTCTGGTAAAAGCAATTGATGCAAAAAATCAGACAAAGTCTCCTTTGCTTGCTATTCTTGCCTTGAAGACCGGTTTGTATTCTCAGATGCAGGCTTTTGATTTTTTTGTAAATGCAACCGGTTCAAATATGACCTTTGAAAATCTTGCAAGCCTGTGTTTTCTTCTTACCGAAGAAGACAGCAGACAGGCAATGGCAGAACTGCTTGCAAATTTTAACGGCGTAATTTCAATTGATGAAGACTGCAATCTTATAAGCGAGCTTATAATTTCTTATGAAACAGGACGTCCTTCGGACATAAAATATGACAGAAATAATGACGGGCTTTTAGAGCAGTTTGCAATTTGTGATTTTGGTCTTCCAAATCTTATGTATTTGGACGGAAACAGCACACAGATTTGTTTCTCTGAATATCCGCTCGTTTCTAAAATTGGTTTTTCCGATACAAATTTAACATTCAATTTTTTACAGGGCGATTATGAATTAAAACCTTATGAATTTATAATTGAACCTGTTTTCTCCAGATTTGGCGTTTCGTTTTATATTCCATATATAAATTCTGAATTTGAATTTTCTAAGGATTTTGAATTTACAAAAAAGGCTTCGGCTGTAGAAGTTACTGTTTCTGAACGCGATGGTGCAAGAGTCGTTTTTACAAGCCAGGATGGAAACTTACTTTTTGCCCGTCATTATGAGGGTGATTTTAATTATGCGTACTGTGACTTTTCCAAAGGAATGCCGTTTATTCGTTATGTAGATTATAATAATGACGGTTATTTTGAAACCTCGGAATTCTATGATTCAGTTTTTGATGAATATGGAAATAAAATTTTTACAGACAGCAATTCTTTTATAGAAGATATTTTTGGTCCTGCTTTTTCCAGCGAAAGCATTTATCTTAAGAAAATTGCAATAGATTCCAATGCAAATACAAATGCAGAATTTTCTGAGCAGTATCTTGATAAAAATGGAAAAATAACTTTATGGGATAACGACGACAATGGAATTCCGGAATGTCAGTATATAAGGTATCCGCTTGAAGCTGACGGACTTTTAAAAGAAGAAGCAATTTTCTTTAATTCAAACGGGCTTTTACTTGCAAATGTTCAAAGCATTAATTCTAATCCTGTAAAATGTACTCTTGCCGGCGAGGATAATTCTGAAGAAAAAGAAGTAATGGTTGTTGCTGGCGCAAACGAAAACTTCTACTGGCTCGACGAAAAAGGCTCTCCGGAGGATGAAGAATTTGTAAAAAATAATTATCCGAACGGACTTGAACAGGGACAGGTTCATATTCTCCAGACCAAAGAACACCGCTTTTCGGTTATAAGAATTTCTCAGAATTATTTCTGCATGATTAAACCGGATTCTTATATTCCTGATGAAAAAAAGGATAAAGATTCTGATGCAGAAAAAAATTCAGAACCTGGTGAAAGCGTAACAGAA
>CAMVBP010000184.1 GCA_947165795.1 uncultured Treponema sp. | reverse complement strand
AGAATAAAACCAATATATGATGAATAACGGTCTGCATCACTTGCGCAGGCAGCTCCGGCAAGCAGAGCGGCTACTGTATCGTTACAAAGAGTTATACGTTTAATTGTATTCCATCCTCGTTCAGCAAGAGCTTCTTTAAGGCACTTACCTACTTCGCAGCCAACAACTTCCGGCGCCTTTACTTCCTTTGAGAATCCAAGGAGTACACCGTCTCCATTTTCTTTTATTTCCATTGGATAAGAAAAACAGAATCCAATTCTATCTGCTTTATTTTTCAGATGTTCAAGATTATCTGCAATCTGAGCAAAGAAATCCTTGCGAGAAAGTTCTTTTTCAACTCCAGGCATCTTTGTTTTTTCCATTTCTGAAATCTGAGGAATACCATTTGCATCAAATGTAACAAGACAAGAACGGAAATTTGTTCCGCCGGCATCAATTACAATTACAGATTTACCTTTTGCAGAAGATTCAGGAGGATTACAGAAGGTACGGATCATATCCTGATCTGATTTTTCTTTACGCAAACCTTTGCGCATATCGTCTAAAATTGCATTTGCAACTGAATAAATATCTACATGATTTACAAAATTGTGCTTTGACAAAAATGAACTTACAGAAGGTTTCATTAATTTCCCCAATAAACGAAATTTTTTATGAATATATTTTACACTATAAATGGGATAAAAGCAACGTTGGAATATGAACAAACTTCTTACAAGTTTTACCTTGCCAGAAAAATAAAAGGTCTTCCGCTACGCGTTATCGAAAAATAGCGCGGTGCAAGCCGTATAAGTATTTTATATACTGCGCTTCGCGCCGGCTTGCAAGCGATTTTTCGATTCCGCTTCGCTTACGACCTTTTATTTTTCAGAATAGTCTTTTAATAAAAGTTTGTTCTATTCTTTAAGGAATTAAACCTTAAACTCATCAATCTGGTTGCCGATTTTTACGATGGAATCTTTCATGCGGTCGGCAACTTCGGTGAGGACTGTACCAGTTTCATTAATTTTCTGAGCACCAATAGACATTTCATCCATGCTAGCCTTCATTGAAATTGTAACATCCTGCAAATGCTGAACCTCAGAAAGAATAAGTTTGTTTCCTTCCTGCATTTCGCCAGAAGCACTTCTTACTTCTTCTGTACTATCATTCATCATCTTAAGTGCATCAATAATCTGCTTAGAACCTTCATTCTGTTCTTCCATAGCAGTTCTAATCTGCATTACAAGCTGATCTGTATCTGCAAGTTCCTGAGAAACCAGAGAGAAGGTCTTACTTGCATCTGTAGAGGCAGTAACAACTTCCTTAATAGATTCCATAATCTGATTAAGCTGATTTGTAATCTGAGTAGACTGCTGAGAAGAAGTTTCAGAAAGTTTTCTGATTTCATCAGCAACAACGGCGAATCCTTTACCAGCTTCACCAGCATGAGCCGCTTCAATTGCCGCATTCATAGCAAGTAGGTTTGTCTGTTCTGCAATATTTGCAATTGCAACGTTGGCATCCTGCAGCATTTCTGACTGACTTTCAATTGTCTGAACCTTCATGCTTACAGTTTCAAGCTTGCCGAATCCTTCCTGTGAGTGAGTCTGCAGACCAGCAAAAGAACGATTCATTTTTTCCATAGAATTGTTTACAGAAGTAATGTTTCCAATCATCTCTTCTACTGCAGCAGAAGCCTGTGTAACTCCAGAAGACTGTGTTTCAATCATCTGATTCAAAGAATCAATATTTGCAGAAATCTCATCTACGGCACCGGCAGTCTGATCAACACTCTTTTTCTGATTATCAATCTGAGTACCAAAGCTGTCTATGTTGGCAATAATCTGGGTGATTGCACTCGATGTGTCCTGAGCAGAAGATGACATATCATCACCGGCTGCACTAAGGTCATCCTTAGAACTCTTTACATCACCAATAATATTCTGTAACTTTTCGGTAAACTGATTAAAGCCCTGAACAACCTGACCGATTTCATTATTTGATTTAACTTCAATTCTCTTTGTAAGGTCTGCATTTCCGCTTGCAATTCCTGTAATTACATTCTTAACTACAGAAAGCGGTTTCATCAATACAGAAATAAGGATGGCACCCATAATTACAGAAAGAACAACAGTAATTGTACCAAAGAGTATTAACTGAGGTCTAATCTTAATTGAAAGTGTGTAAACCATATCAGAAGGAATTGAAAGAGCAAAACTCCATGGAGTTCCAACAATCGGTTCGTAAACTACAAGGTCTCTTGCGGCATCATGTCCGGCAACAGTTCCCCATCCAGATTCACCTTTTACCATTCGTTTTGCAATATCTGTAATTTCTTCATGCCCAGGGGTCGGATTTGTAATAAAGTTTTTCTGCATGATATAGTCTGGACTTCTGTGAGCCATAACCGTACCGTCACTTGTCAGAATCCATCCATAGGCATTAGTTCCGAATTTTATCTGATTAACTTCTGCTGTAATTTTTTCAAGTGGAAGAACACCAACTATTGCGGCGAATGTTTTTCCGTTCACTTTGACAGCCCTTGTAAAGTGAACTATAGTCTTTCCTGTAGTTCTGGAAACAACAGGGTCATCAATGTATATATCTTTACCCTGCTGCAAAATGGCCTTAAAGTAATCACGGTCTGCAATGTTTGTACGGGTTCCAATATCATTGTAAGATATACCACCTATATCAACAAGCATGATATAATCAAAATCTTCACCTTTAGCATATTCATGCGCCTGCAGCCATTCACCGGCGGCATTAAAATCACCAGTCTGCATTATGTCTGCATTTGTGTAATAATCCAGTTCCTTAAAGTAACCTTCAATCGTGTTTTCCAAAGCCCATGTATAAGCCGAAACAGTCTGCTGATAATTTGTTGTTAAAGTAGAAATAACTTCCAGTCTTGCATTTCGTGCAACAATAACAGTCTGCAAAAAGTTCAAAGCTGCAATGGTAAGACCGATACTAAGCATGAGTGTTGCTATAAGACTGGATTTTTTCTTTTCTTTAGACATAAGAACAACTCCTTAATCTAATAAATCTTATCTATTAATTATATACCACATACACAATATTTCCATAAGAAAAATTACAGTCATATATAAATTTTTGTTATATTTATTTTCTCCATTACAGTCATTCCTGAATTTATAAGATTGCAGATTTTTTTGTCTTCTGCTATATTAACTTCCTATGCTTGATCTGGAATCCCTTAAAAAAGAATTAAATCCCCAGCAGTACCGCGCCGTAACCACAACCGAAGGCGCAATTCTCATTATTGCAGGAGCCGGCAGTGGAAAAACTCGTGTAATTACCTTTAGGATTGCCCACATGCTGGACAAAGGAATTCCGCAAAGCTCTATTCTAGCCTTAACCTTTACAAACAAGGCCGCAAAGGAAATGGCAGACCGAATAAAAACTCTGACTGAAAAAAAGCTTCAAAATCTTACTGTTTCTACATTTCATGCTTTTGGAGTTAGAATTCTCAGGCAGGATATAGACAAGCTTGGCTGGCGTGAAAACTTTTCTATATATGATGAAACAGACAAGTTTTCTCCGGAAGCCATGGATATTTACACCATTGGAAACCTGATTTCTAACATAAAAACCGGACGAAAAAACTGGGATACTGCAAATGATATGTACCGTCCTCTTTACGAAATGTATCAGGAAGGCTTAAAACTTTACAATGCGGTAGATTTTGACGATCTTATTGTTCTTCCTATAAAGCTTTTCCGGGAATTTCCGGAGGTTTTAGCCCGCTACCGGGAACGCTACAAGTAGCTGATGGTAGACGAATTTCAGGATACAAGCGAAGATCAAAGCCGCTTTATCCGCCTGCTTTCCGAAAAGGCGTCGCTTTTCTGCGTCGGCGACGACTGCCAGTCCATTTATGGATGGCGCAACGCGCGCATT
>CAMVBP010000183.1 GCA_947165795.1 uncultured Treponema sp. | reverse complement strand
AGTATACTTCATTAATTTCGTTTGGATACGAACCTCTTGTTCTGGATGTTCAGGAGGAAAATGCTTTGGTTTCTGCTCAGACTGTAAAGGCTGGAATAGAAGAGGGCGGTTCCCTTTTAATTTTACATGAAGCCGAAGGTATCCTCCCTGATTTTGATGGAATTAAAGAACTTGGAATTCCTGTTATAGAAGATATTTCGCAAAGTGCAGGTGCTTCTGTAGAAGTAAAATCAGATGATGATTCTGCACAGTCAGAAAATGCTCCAAGAATTAAAGCCGGTCAGTTTGGTGTTTTTACGATTCTTGGCCTTGAAGAAAAAGATGTTCTTACTGCAGGCGGGGGAGCAATTCTTTTTGCAGCAGGCAGAAGAGACTGGATTGTTTTAAAAAAGTTTGTTGATGTTGCGCCATTAACAGATCTCTTGCCTGATATTAATGCAGCTTTGGCTTGGGTTCAGTTTAAGGAATTTAATAGAAACGAAAAGGCAAGAAAAGAATTGTTTGCAATGTATCAGCATGCCTGTTTGATGGGAAAACATAAAATGCTTGTAAGAGAGATGGATGAAGGTTCAACTATATGTTCATTCCCACTTGTTCTTTCAAGTTCTTATAAAGATGTAAAGCAATATACTTCTAAAAAGGATATTGAAATTCAGCTTGCATTTGAGAATTCTGTTATTGCAAAAAATGACGAATTATCACAGAAATGCATTCATGCGAAATCTTTATATTTGCGATGCATTCATGTGCCGCTTTATTCCAGATTAACTCATGCAGAAAGCGCAAAGATTGTAAAGGTTTTAACAACATTGCCGTAAGATTTTACTTTTGTAAAAATCTTTTTATGGAATATGAAAAAAGTTCTTATTATTGTTAACACAGGTAAAAAAGAATCGGTTGCTCTTTCTGTTCAGATTAATGATTTTCTGCAGACGCAAAAAATCGTTTCTGACATTATAAATTTTGACGGTAAAAAAATAGACGTGGATTTTTCAAAATACAGTTTTATTGTAACTCTTGGCGGAGACGGAACTGTATTGTTTGCTGCAAGAGGCGCCGTTCAATATGGAATTCCGATTTTTCCTGTTAACTTAGGACAGTTTGGTTTTATAGCTTCTGTAGAACCTTCAAACTGGAAAAAGCCTTTGGAAACTTTTCTTGCTGGAAAAGCTTTTTTTGAAGAACGTTCCATGCAGAAAATTCAGGTAAAACGAAATGATAATATAATTTTTGAAGCGCTTGCATTAAACGACAGCGTAATTTGTGCTTCTAAAATAACTTCTACCGTTTTGCTCGATGTAACTTATGATAATCTTCCTTTGTGTCATTTAAAGGCAGACGGAATTATTGTTTCTACGCCGACCGGTTCAACAGCATATTCTGCAGCAGCCGGCGGGCCGATTGTAGATACTCATCTGGATGCTTTTGTAATGACTCCAATAAATTCATTTTCTTTATCTGGAAGGCCTATTGTTCTTAGTACCGATGGCGCTTTATCCATTAAAATTACAAACAGCCGTGCTAAAGAGATGAGCCTTACAGTTGATGGACAAAAGCCATTTCCTCTTTGCTTAAATGATGAAATTATAATTACAAAGTTTAATAAAAAGGTTAAGCTTATTTTTGCATGCCGGGAAAGATTTTATAATGCTCTTCGTTCAAAATTAAATTGGCTTGGAGGACCTTATGCTTGAAGATTTAACAGTAAAAGATTTTGCGCTGATAGATTCTGATTATCTTGAATTTTCAAAAGGGTTTACAGTTTTTTCCGGAGAAACTGGAGCAGGTAAATCCATTCTTATTGGTGCATTATCTTTTCTTTTGGGCGGAAAAGCAGAAGTTTCTCAAATTAGAAGCGGAAAATCAGAAGCAACTGTAAGCGGAACTTTTCTGTTAAAGACAGAACCTGTGCGGGAAAATATTTCTGAGGATGAAGAACCTTTAAATGCAAGTGAATGGCTTTTTATTCATGGAATTCAACCTGATAATAACAGGGTTTTATTAAGACGTTTTATCCGCGATTCTGGAAAAACCGGTTCGTGGATTAATGACACTCCCGTTACAAAAGCTGAGCTTGCTGATTTTTCTTCTTTTCTTGTTGATATTCACGGCCAGCATGAACATCAGTCGCTTATGAAGGTTAGCGAGCATCGTAAATATCTTGATGCAAGAGCCGGCATTGTTGACGAAGTTCAGAAATTTACAGGCCTTTATTCATCGCTCGTTTCTAAAAGAAATGCGCTTGCACAGTATTCACTTTCTGACAGCGAAAGACTGCGTAAGCTTGATATGATGAGTTTTGCAATTAAAGAAATTGAAGAATTAAAGCTTAAAAAGAACGAAGATGAAGAACTTGAAAGTGAAGAAGCAAGACTTCTTTCTTATGAAAAATTATTTTCTGATGTTCAGAGCGTAAATGGCGCGCTGGAAAATTCCGAGAATTCAATTCTTGCTCTTTTGAAAAAAGCTTTGCGCGACAGTTCACGAATTTGCGATAACGATAAATCTGTTTCGAATCTGAATGAAAGACTTGAATCTGCTTTTTACGAGCTTTCTGACATTTCGAGTGAATTTCAGAATTATGAAAGAAATTTAGTTTTTGATCCTCAGAGACTTTCAGAAATTCAGGAACGCTTGTCTGTAATTAATAATCTAAAGAAAAAGTATGCAGCTTCGGTAAACAGTTCGCTTAATGAAGTTTTTGCATATTATGAAGAAGCTAAAAAATTTGTAGAAGATAATTCCAACGGAAATGACCAGAAATCTGTTCTGGAAAATGAAGTCCGTGTCCTTGAAAAACAGGTTCTTACACTTGCCGATTCAATTTCTAAAAAGCGAAAGGAAACTGCTTCTGTCCTCAATTCGGAAGTTGATTCTATATTAAAAAATCTTGGCATGAATGGTACACATTTTGAAGTAAGCCTTAAGGAAAAAGAATCTTCTGATGCAATTCAAAAATGCGGCCCGTATGGAAAAGATGATATTGAATTCTTAATAAGCGCCAATCCGGGAAATCCGCTTTTGCCTCTTGCAAAAATTGCGTCGGGTGGTGAACTTTCTCGTGTAATGCTTGCTTTAAAGACAATTTTTGCACGAAACGACGGGGTAGAAACCTTAATTTTTGATGAAATAGATACAGGAATTGGTGGAGAAGTTGCTGTAGCTGTTGGAAAACACCTTCAAAATCTTGCTAAAAACAGGCAGATTTTTTGCATAACACATCTAGCGAGTATCGCTGTTTATGCCGATAATCAGATAAAGATCGAAAAAAGCGTAACTGGCGAGATAACGTCTTCGAATGTGTTTGTTGTAGAAGGAGAAGACAGAGTTACCGAAATTGCACGAATGCTTTCCGGCGATTCTGACACTCAGCAGTCTCTTGAACATGCTCGAACGCTTCTTGCTAAGTATAGCGGAGGTATGTAATGGCAAAGGTTTCTGAAGAGTCAAGACTTCAATTCGGCGAAGCAATTATTCCTTACAAAGAAAAAATTAACGGATTGCTCGAAAAAGAAAAAACTATGCTTAACGGTACTCACAAAGGTGATATTGATTACGAAAATAAAAAGCTTATGCTTTGTGAGGATATGATTTATCTTTGTTCTCTTTATGTTGCACTTAATTCTCTTTCTTTAAAAATGATGGATGTAAAGAATAATGATGCTTTAAATGATGCAAGAAAAATTCTTTATAAGGCAATTATTTATCTTGAAGATATTGTTACTGACGTTATTGATGTTTCTTATGGCGATTTAACTGATTACTGGGAAAGATTAAAGAATGTTTCAATTCACAGACGTTTTTTAATTGTAAGAAAGTTGGGACTTGCCATAAATATTCTTAAAGATGCATTTGGCGATAACAGTAAATGGAAATGGTCTTTTGTCGAGGTTGAAGCACGTGTGACAACTGTTGCAA
>CAMVBP010000182.1 GCA_947165795.1 uncultured Treponema sp. | reverse complement strand
TTCACGTTCTACTCAGAAACCTGCTGTGGAACAGAAAAAGTCTTTCTGGCAGAAAATAAAGGGATTCTTCGGAAGATAAATTCCTTAACAAAAGCAAACAGAGTTCAGTTTGGTTCTGTTTGCTTTTATAAAAGATTCGCTGTATAATATATGGTATAAAAAAACAATTTGGGGAAAATTTTAAATGAAATCTTCAATCAGTTCATTCTTGTCTAAGCATAATTTTGTTAATCATGTAGATATTTATTCTGTTGCAAAAGCAATTTCTGATGATATGAAAAAAGGTCTTCGCCGCGTAAAATCGGATGAAGATATGATCCGTACTTTCTGTAATCCTCCGGAGGCTTCTGCCAAAGGAAAATCTGTTATAGTTATAGATGCAGGCGGAACAAATTTCCGTTCATGCCTTGTTTCATTTGATCAGAATGGTGTTCCTTCTATTTCTGAAATGGAAAAAACAAAGATGCCTGGAGTTGAAAAGGAACTTTCAAGAAAGGATTTCTTTGCACAGATTGCAGATAATCTTGAGCACCTTAAAAACAAATCAGACAGAATAGGATTCTGTTTTTCTTATCCAATGGAAATTAAAGAAAACGGCGACGGCGTTCTTTTAGGTTTTTCTAAGGAAGTAAAAGCACCCGAAGTTGTAGGCTGCGAAGTTGGAAAATGCTTAAAGGAAGCACTTGCAGAACGCGGTTGGAATTCTATTAAACGAATTACACTTTGTAATGATACAGTTGCTGCTTTACTTGCAGGTGCGGCTTGTGCTACAGATGCAGACCGTTATTCTTCATACATCGGCTTTATTCTTGGAACAGGAATGAATGCAGCATATATTCAGCCGGACTGTGATTGCTGTAATATTAAAAAGCAGATTGTTGTTTGCGAAAGCGGAAAATTCCTTTCTGTAAATCGTTCAGATTTTGATGTTGAATTTGATAAAACAACTGTAAAGCCTGGAACATTCTTTCTTGAAAAACTCTGTTCAGGAGCATATCTTGGACCAGTTTCTTTAATAGCACTTAAGGCTGCCGCAAAAGACGGAATTTTTGCTGATGAAACTGCTAAAAAAATAGAAGCAATTGAAAGTCTTTCTCTTATTGAAATGGATAAATTCCTTCACGGACCATTTAATAAGGATTGTATACTTGGCGAAATTGCATGCAATGCCGCTTCTGAAGATGTTGATTCAATGTTCCAGATTCTTGATGCAATTGTTGAACGTTCTGCAAGATATTCTGCTGCAATTCTTATTGCATGTGCAATGCAGACCGGAGCTGGAAAAAATGCAAGCGAACTTGTTTGTATTCTTTGCGACGGTACAACATTCTTTAAGACATGGCGTATAAAAGAAAGAGTATATGGTTATCTTGATTCTATTCTTACACAGCAGTTAGGCATTTACTGGAATATAGTTTCGTGCGATAATGATATTACTCTTGGAGCTGCAATTTCTGGACTAATTGATTAGTTTTTTTATGTGGGATGTCCATTTTTATACCGATTATTACGATATAAAAGGACAGAAAACGGGGGAAAATAATGGCAGGTAAAAAAGGATTCGGGAAAACATTTGTTTTATTAATTATTTTGCTGATTCTTATTGCTGGTGGACTTTTAATTTTTAATTCGCTTGGCGTTGTTCACGTAAATACATTATTTTCGCCCGTAATGAAAATATTAAAAAAAGACGTACAGACTTCTACTACTGCAACGCAGTCAAATCCTCTTGTTGCAAACCGCGACGAAGAGCGAATCTTAAAACAGCGTGAATCTCTTGATTTATTCAAAGAAGAACTCGATAAGCGCGAAGCCGACATTCAGGCTTCAGAAGTTCAGTATCAGCAGATTGCTACAGAACTTGCCGAACGAGAAAGAAATCTTGAAGAAAAAGAAAATACCTTTAAACAAAAACAAGAACAAGCCGAAGATAAAAATAAGAACATAGAGCAGATTGCCAATAATCTGAACGGTATGAGACCGGAAGCTGCGGTTGATATCCTTTCTTCGATGGATGATCAAATGGTAATTGACGTCCTTAGAAAGGTAGAAGAACTTGCCGCTGCAGACGGCTCATCTTCCCTGGGCTCTTACTGGCTTTCTTTAATGGATCCTAAGCGTGCGGCAGAAATCCAACGCAAGATGGTTAGCAAGCCGGAGACCCTGGATTAAAATCGTTTTGGCACTTCTCTTTGTTTTTCTAAGGAAAAAAGGAGATTTGCCAAGTGTCTTATCAGACAATAGCTGACATTTTAGCCTCTTCACCAAATGTTTATGATTTTCAAAAGACTGCAAAACTTGAGCCTCTTGATTTTTCATTAAATATTGAAAAATCAAACACAAGTTTCAGGGATTTAGTTTCATCATATTCTAATGCTTCCGAAGTTCCGGAAGAAAAATCATCTGAAGTTCCTAAAACAACTTTGGAAAACGAGAATACAAAGACAGAAACTAAGCCTGTGGAAGAAAATTCTAAAACAGATAAAGTTGAAGATACTGAAAAGAAAGATTCAAAAGAATCTAAAATTGACAGTTCAACAAATCCTTCCGATTCAAAAGTAGAAAAAACTGATGAAAATATCAAAATTGAAGTAATGGAATTTGATTTTGATAAGGAATCTGAAATTCAGGTCAAAAACGACGAAAATCAGGTTAAGAAAAATCCAAAAAATGAAAAATCACAGAAAATTTCCGGCGATGCAGACAAAAAATCAAAGAAAATTGAAGCTGATTTTTCTCATATGGAAAGAATTACCAATTCATCAGCAGCTTCTGAAAATAAAATTCAGAAAAATAATGTAAAGGAAAATATTCCCGAAGAAAACGAAATTACTTTTGAATTGAATCTGGAAAATTCAGATTCGCAATTGATTTCTGAAAAATTAATTGATGAAAAAACTGAGCTTTCCGGCGATTTTAAGAAACTTGTTGAAGAAGAATCGGAAAAAAATAACGGCGCAAAAGAAAAGTCCGGATTATTTTTAGATAAAGAACAGAAAATTTCTGTTGAAGATCAGAGAACTCAAAAAATAACTGCACTTAATGAATCTTCAAAAAACGAAAATAAAAATTTCGGAAAAAATTCTGCAGAAGAAAATAATTTTATGATGCAGATGAATCAGGAAAATGCTGTTAATGAAAATGTACTTTCGATGAATAATCAGAGTGCTTCTTCGAACGGTTCTAATTTCCAGGCAATGCTTTCTAATCAGATTTCTCAGAATGCTTCGGAAATAGTAAAAAGCGGAAGTATTATCTTAAAGGATAATAATCAGGGAACAATTAATTTAGTTTTGCATCCGGATGATTTAGGTAACGTAAAGATTCATCTTTCTATGGACGGCAAAACTTTAAGCGGTCATATTGCGGTAACAACAAAAGAAGCTCTTCAGGTTTTTAAAGATAATGCAGAAACTTTAAGGGAAGCATTTATTAAAAACGGTTTTGATGTTTCTAATTTTGATGTTTCGCTGAGTAACGGAAGTTTTGCAGAACATAATTCTCAGGAATTTTTACAGGATGAAAGTTCAAATTATTTCGCAAAACGTGTTTACGAAAGTTCTGTGGATGATTTTTCGGAAAATTCAGCAAATTATGCTGAAAAATTTTTGGAAAATTCGAATTATTCAATTAACATCGTTGCATAAAGTGACGATATAAAATTTGCGTCTGCTAAAATCTGCTGTACGGCAGACTTTAGCAGGCAGTATATCTTACGGTATAAAGGCAAAAGTTTTAGTGAGGTGATGATGGATATACCAAGCGTTCAAAACTCTGTAAATACTCAAATGAGTACTTCAGAAAAGTTTGCCCTGGATAACGAGGTAAACAACTATAACAAAACTCTCGAGAGTTTGGAAGGAAGAAAGGTTTCAAATCAACTTGGAAAAGATGAATTTTTGAAACTTCTTATTACACAGC
>CAMVBP010000181.1 GCA_947165795.1 uncultured Treponema sp. | reverse complement strand
AGAACCATCTGGAGCAGTTTCACCATTGTTCATGGCTCCGTTCCAGGTAACTTCTGCAGGAATAGAAACACCCTGCTTTGGAGTTACAAGCTGCTTAAAGAATGATTTAAATCCAATCTTTTCCGGCAGCGAAACTTTATTTTCAATAGTTCTAATGACATTATGATTTTCATCCATAATGACAAGACTCCACGCCTGAACATAACGTTTATCAGAAATATTCAATGGAATTACAAGTTCATCCTGAACACCATCGTTATTTGGCGAAATATATTTTACAGGCGCACCAAAAATTGAAGAAACAAAAAATAAACAAACGCTGATTAATAAAATATTTCTTTTCATATTCTCTACCTCCCCTAGTCTTCCATATCAATCAAAATGATTTTTGGAGGTTCTTTATCTTTCATGCCAAGATCAATATCTACAGCAGCCGAAGCAGCATGAATGTTTTCATACATATTTTTATATGCTGCAGAAACTGTCATTTCGCTCTGGCTCCAGCCGTTGCTTTCTATATATTCATTATTATGAACATCAAAACAGAACTTAAAGCTTAAACCAATAGAAGGCAAAAGATTGTAATTGCATAAGAACTTATCCTGCGAAGCGCGGATAGTTTCTATAAGATTGAATTTTTCACCAATGCTTACAAAGAATGTGTCCTTAATAGCAAACTGAGTATTAAAATCTACTATTAAATTCTGGAAGCAAGGAGTTGTAAAATCAATTGAAACACCAAGTTCTACATCATCAGTTTTAATAAATGAACCGGCAGCACCTACCTTAAAGGTTGCAATTGTAGGATACTGAGTAATCTCTGAGAAAACATCAGAGCCGATTGAGTTTACGTTAATATAGTTCTTTCCAAGATTCAAAACACTTGCACCATAACGGAAGCTCTTAATAAATCCTAAGTCACCATATTTGTACAAAAAGCCGAGATTTGCACCAAGAGCCCAGTCAGTTTCGTGTCCCCAGGTAATTCCGCCAGAAATACTTGCACCGACATTCAGTTTATCTGTAATTTCCTTAGAAAGACCTGCCTTTGCATTTAAATTATTTCCCAGAGGAAGTTCTGGGAAAGGAATAAAAAGACCGTTTACATAACCCGAAAAGATGTAAAGCTTAAATGGAATAAGAATTCCGCTTTGGAAAGCATTTCCTATATGCAAATCTGTATATTCAGATGTTGAATACATAAAAGTATAACCTGCATTAAGATTTACACGCTGCTCATCGGCAGTAAGAGCCGGATTCGCAACAATTGCATCTGGACCTGCAGAAAAAATTGCACCGCCGGTTACAGAAAGTTTGCCCGAAAGTGCTTCTGCTCCTGTTAAATCTTCCATGTTTTCTGAACCAACAGGAGGATTATAAGCTGCAGCACTGGCTAAAAGCGCTCCAGAAGCAACTAAAACTGCAATAAATTTTTTCATATAAGTTTCTCCCATAATATCTTTTGCAATTTAATAGAAATATTATAATATAATTGAACATTAAAAACAATCTTGAATTAAACAGTGAATTGGCTTATAGTATAATTATGGCAGAAAAAGAAACTAAACAAGACAGCGGAAAATCCACTCAGCAGAAAGAAAGTTTTTTCCAGAGTATTTTTTCTTCTTTATTTAAAGCTTCTAATCCGGAAGCAGAAAAAAAACGCAAATTAAAGCTCATTGCAAAAAATATATCTAAAACTAAATTCCATAACTTTTACAAGCCTGGTTCTGTAGAAATGCTTGCGCCGTTCGGTAAATTTATGTTCGATTTATACAAGGCAATTTCGCAGGCTCAGATTATGTTTAAAAACACTCAGAATCCTGCTGTTTTTAACCGCCAGATAGTAAATTTTTCTCTTTCAGAACATCAGCTGGCTCTTCTTGAAGAATTAGATGAAAAAAATATTATAGAACAAACAAAAACAAAAAATGTTCTTCAGGTTCAAAAGGAATTTGAACAGAAGCTTCAGGACTTTAGAAACGAATTTGATTCAACACGTGCTGCAAAAGCCGAAAATCTTTCAAAAGCCTTTTCTTTATTCAAAGACTTCTGCTGCTTTGATTATTACATGGTATTAAAAAAATACGATGCCTCTTATCAGGAATTTTCTTTTGATGCAGTTCCAAGATTAGACAAAATTAATGCAGAATACATTGTTGATGATTTAAAAGATTTCCTTACAGTTGCATATGCAATTACAGATGATACAATAGCCTGGTCAGATTTATTCGAAATGATTAAATCTACACAGAACAGAGATTTAGTTTCGCCTGGAAACTGGAAAAAGATTGTTGCACGAATTAAGCATTCAGCTTTCTAAATCACTGGATTATATTATTCAGCATATTTCGCAGGATCCTTCTTACGAAACACATGTAAAATATTCAGTTCCATCTATACTTGAACCATTTATGGATCAGATAGAAAATGAAACAAGAAATCTTTTAAGCAAGATCGAAACAGACCAGAAGGAAGCAAAATCAAGCTCAATCTGTATGCAGATTTTTGGAAGCGCAAATCCTCAGAGCATGAAATATTATGTTCCGGCTTATAATACAGTGCTGGAGAAAAAAAGCCTGAACATACTTGAATATGCAGAGCCTTTAAACTATCTTAAGGTTTTCCTTCTTGAATTTGTAAAAACCGTAATACGCGAATTCTATGATGTAGTTGTAATCCGCGGACAGTGGGATGCAACGCTTTCGGCTCCAATGTCAAATGCATATCAGGAATTGCTTAAGGCTTCTGACGAAATTACCCGCTTCGACGATAACTTTGCCGATGACGGAGCCTTTGGACAGAAGATAAAGACACTTCTTCCAAAAACAGCACACGATGCCGGCGCAGAAAACATTATTAACCGCGTAATTGCAGATGCAAATGACCTTGCCCGCGGCTACATAATTCAGGCTACACAGAATCTTATTACAATAGGAAAAACAATTAAGCAGCTTATAGAAGATTACGCCCTTCCAAAACCAGTCCTTGTACAGAACTGGAAAGAACTGGAAAAATTCATAGAAACACCGATGAAAGAATTCAGCGTAAACATCTACAAAAAGATTTATCTTTTTGTTCAGCTTATGCAGACATATATTCAGTAATAATTTTCTTTATAACGGGCGCATTTTTGCTTGCGCAAAAACCAGGCTTTCCGCGCTTCGCCGACTAACCGCGGCTCATCCCTTCGGGACGCCTTCGGCGGCGCTCCAATCCTTTGCGCGGAGATTTCCTTACAGACTGTCTAATTCTTCATATTCCTGTGCAAAGCCTGTAAGAGAGAAATATGATTTATTTTTCTGCGGCGTTTTATTTATTTCTGATTCCGAAGCTTCTGCAAGAACTTCGAGATTTTCTTCCGGGGAAGTTGTTTCTTCAGCAGGAACAGCTTCTGATTGAACAGCTGGTTCGGCTTGAGTGGCGGCTTCTTCTGTTATGTCGTCTGCAGACTGTTTTTCTAAGAAAGTCGGAATATAAACTGTAAAATCATAATTTTCTGAAGAAAGGCTTTCAACAAAGCCGGCACCTATTCCGAGCGGTTCAGCAAAAAGATTTTCTACTGTTGCAAAATCTTCTCCAGGGAAATATGAATCATTGTCGCCCGGATGATACTCATACCGGTAATTATTTCCGAGCGCCATTATCTGGGCTTTAAATTTTTCGTCGGCGTCATTTTCTTCTGCCGATTCCAACTCTTCAACTTCTTCCAGTTCTTCTATTTCTTCAACAGGCTCGGCATCATCAAGTTCTTCAACGGCTTCTTCCGGCTCAGCTTCTTCCGATGTTTCAATTTCTTCTGCAGTTTCTGCATCTTCTATCTCTTCAACTTCTTCTGCTTCCTCAACCGGTTCTGCATCTTCAATTTCTTCTATTGGCTCTGCATTGTCTGCTTCTTCAGCCTCTTCTATCGGTTCTGCGTCATCAATATCTTCAATAGGTTCAGCGTCTTCTATCTC
>CAMVBP010000180.1 GCA_947165795.1 uncultured Treponema sp. | reverse complement strand
GAATAGGAGCCATTTCGTGCTGAGCAGGCGCGGCTTCGTTGTGTTCGGTTTTTGCGTAGATTCCAAGCTTCCAGAGCTCCTCGTTCAAATCTTCCATGTATTTGATTACGCGTGGCTTGATAGCTGCAAAGTACTGGTCATCCATTTCCTGACCTTTTACAGGGCGCGCACCAAAAAGAGTGCGTCCGCACATCTTAAGGTCCTTGCGTTTCTGGTAGAGCTTTTCATCAACTAAGAAATATTCCTGTTCAGGGCCCATGGTTGTAGTAACGTGCTTTGCCTTATTTCCGAAAAGCTTAAGAACGCGGAGACTCTGTTCGTTGATTGCTTCCATTGAGCGCAGGAGCGGAGTTTTTTTATCGAGAGCTTCACCGTTATAAGAGCAGAATGCTGTTGGAATACAGAGTGTGTGATCTTTTACAAAAGGATATGATGTCGGATCCCAGACTGTGTAACCGCGGGCTTCAAAAGTTGAGCGCTTACCTCCACTCGGGAAGCTTGAAGCATCAGGTTCGCCTTTTATAAGTTCCTTTCCGCTGAAGTTCATTAAGATTTTGCCTTCTTCTGCAGGTGAGAGGAAAGAATCGTGTTTTTCTGCTGTAATTCCTGTGAGCGGCTGGAACCAGTGTGAATAGTGTGTTGCTCCTTTTGAGATTGCCCAGGTTTTCATTGCATCGGCAATCTGGTTAGCGGCTTCTAAGTCGAGGGGAGTTCCTTCTTCCATTGTATGTTTAAGGGCCTTGAAGGTTTGAGAAGGTAACATTTCCTTCATAACTGACTGATTAAAAACAAGGCTGCCAAAAAGTTCTGGAACGTTAATATTTGTCATGTGGAACTCCATGCCGCGCTCCGTTGCGCGATTTTTATTGAGCATTTTTTGCAAAGCAAAAATGCATGTATTAAAAAATAGCGTTTACGCTATTTTTATTTTTATATGGTCATTTTAGTGATTTTAGGGATGTGTTGCAATTACATGTGAAGTTCAAGCTGTGCAAGAAGCTTTTCGGGAGTAAGGTTATAGGCTTCTGCTCCGATTTTCTGCGAAAGAAGTGCGTGATATTCAGCTGCTGTAATAGCCGCATCTTTTGCGCTGTAGCCCTGGGCAAGTAATGCAGCAGTCATTCCGGCAAGTATGTCGCCGCTTCCGCCTTTTGCAAGGCTCTGTGCGCCGTCTGTAACAATGTAAACTTTATCTGCGCCGGTATTTTCGCGGCCTGCTATAAAAGTATTTGCGCTCTTCATAATTACTGTTGTAAAAGGGAAGAGCGTAGTCAGTAATTTTCCTGCAAGAATCTTTTTCTCCGGAGAATCTGAAAGTTCAGAAACAGAAAAATCATTTTCGTTTACAGAGAATTTTTTTGCAGCCTCAGGATTTTTTGCAATTACATATTTAAGTAAAATTGAAAGCTCTCCCAGATGCGGTGTAAGAAGAATTCTTGCATTCGGGAATTTATTCAGTGTGGCAAGAAGCTCTGGAGTTTCTGCAGAAGTAAGCATTCCTGCATCGAGTACAACAGCAGGCGAATCAGATTTTTCAAACCAGTTGATGATTATTTTTTCTGCGGTTTTTGAATATTCAGAAAAACCTGAGCCTGCAGAAATACAGGTTGTTTTTTTAGGAATTGAATCAGAAATCATAAGAGAAGGAGAAATTTTAAATTGAGAAAGCGGGATGCAGAATATGCCGTTTTTTGTTTTGTCTCCGTCTGATTGATCATCTAAAGAAAAAACGATTATGCTTGTAAGTCCGCTTCCAAAATTCATTGAAGAAGTTGCAGTCAAAATTGCAGCACCAGCCTTGTCTCCGCACAAAACTGAAGTATGCCCGTAAGTTCCTTTATGTGCCGCGCGCTTTTTTCTAAACGGAAGCTTTATGTCGGACTCTTCAATCAAAAAAATATCAGTTGCACTTTGATTAATTTCTGAATTAGTTGAAGCTTCAGTATCAGAATTCTGGAATTTTTCATTTGAAATTCCAAGGTTTGCAGTAATTATTTTTCCGCATACATTTTTTGATTTATCAGAAAAAAGTGCGAGTTTAAGGCTTCCCATTGTGATTGTGTAGTCGGCACAAAATTCCAGAGCAGAAGGAATGTCGCAGGCTATTTTAATTGCCCGGCTTGCATTCATTGTATCCAAAAGTTTTTTTGCTTCGCTGGATAATTCTCCGTGAAAGCCTGTTCCGTAAATACAGTCAATTAAAAAATCTTCAGGCGAAAGTTCGCTGCAAAGTTTTTCGGCATTCTGCATCGGCTGAATTTCTATTCCAAGTCGCCTGCACATTTCGTACTGAACTTTTGCTTCTTCTGCCGCAGGCGGTTCAATGCAGATAACATAAACCTTTAATTTTTCCTGTAATAATCTTGCAAGTGCGTAGCCGTCGCCGCCGTTATTTCCTTTTCCGCAGATAATAAGTACTGAAGAACTGGAAGAAGATTTTGCTGTACGCATGGAAATTATAAAATCTGCCATTGCGCGGGCTGCGTTTTCCATCATTAAAAACGGTGGAACTGCGTATTTTTCTTTTGAGTGTTTTTCCAGTTCTGCAGGATTTGCAAATACAGAAATCATTTTTTATCTTTTGCCTTTTTAGAAATTTTGTAACCGCATATTGCGTAAATTATTGAAAACAAAATCATTAAAAAGCATAAAATCTGTCCGGTAGAAATATTTGTATAAGAAGTATTTAAGTAAGTCGGAGCCTTTGAATTTCCAATGCGGAAACCTAAATCTGCATCCGGCTGCCTGAAATATTCAATAAAAAATCTTACAAAGCCGTAGCCGCCTGCATAAATTGCACCGAGCATTCCGTCGAATTTTTTGTGCTTACGGAAGAACCAGATAACCAGCCAGAGAACAATTCCTTCAAAAAAGGCTTCATATAACTGACTTGGATGTCTTGGGAAATTTACAAGCGCAGTGTTGGAAATATCCATGCCAATTTTTGCGGCAAATTCCTTAACCCAAGATAAAGAACTTGAATATGTATCTGCATGCGGAAATACAACGCCCCAAGGCATGGTTGTAATTCTTCCATATAATTCACCGTTAAGGAAGTTTCCTATTCTTCCAAAAGTATATCCAAGCGGAATTGCACAGACCATTGCGTCGCTCCATTTTAAGAACGAAACCTTGTGTCTTTTGCACCAGACTATCATTCCAATAATTCCGCCGACAAATCCACCATGATAAGACATGCCTTCAAAGCCCGTAAACTTTCCGTTATAAAAAGGCCAGAAAATCAGCCATGGTTTTTTATAGTAATTTATTGAAGTGTCATAAATTAAGGTAGAAAAAATTCTGGCGCCAAGCAGGAGAAAAACTATTCCTGTAAAAATAAAGCTGTAAATATCGTCTTCTTTTACCTTATAGTTTTTTGAGTCTAAAGCACCTTCCTTTGCAACCTTCTTTAAAAGAAAATATGCGATTGCAAAAGCTACCGCATACATTAAACCGTACCAGCGCAGTAATCCTAAGAATTTTACGCCAGGAAAAATTTGCGGCTGAATCCATGAAGGATAAGTGATGTACAAAAACATTTTCGAACTCCTCTAAAGCCTTTGCGGCAGCGGTCGTGCAATGGATAATTGGTGTTAAACTTTGAATCCCTGTTCGGCAGCTTTTATGAGCTTTGATTTTAAAAGATTGTTTTCTTTTTTCAGTTGAGTCAGTTCATAATTCTGAGCCTTTATCATTTCGGCAAGTTCGCTTATGCTTAATGAACCGCCCGAAACTAAATCATCAATTCCGGAAAGCTTAAAGTTATAATCTTCTGCTGCGTCTTCTTCTGCCACTTCAAAATTATCGCTGTTAAAACTGTCCGGATTAAAATCAGAATCAAACTGATGAACCGGAGACGAAATAACTTTATCTGCAATTCTATAAATAGCCTGTCCAAGAACCGACTGAGGCTTATAAACTACAACAGGAAGTTGAGAAGAAAGAGCCTTATCCTGAAGCATATCGCGGTACATAAGACCAAGATATTCAATTTCAAGACCAAGATACTGAT
>CAMVBP010000179.1 GCA_947165795.1 uncultured Treponema sp. | reverse complement strand
AAAAGATTCAAAGTATTATATAGAAAATAAAATAAAATCTCAATATTTAAATTTAAGAGAAACCACCTGTATTCCGTATGAATAAGGTGCAACGCTGTATGGTTCGTAATATATGTTTACAATTTTTCCATCCAGAGTGAATTTTTCAAAGTTAGATGCCTGAGGAAAAACTTCTGTATTAATATTCTGCATGAATGTATCTCTTTGAACGGCAGGTAATGCAGGATCCTGATCTATAAGTCTTGTAACAAGGGCTTTTTTACAGGCTTCCGAAAGCTGCTGATAAGTGTAGCCGGTTGCTTTAGTTATATCTGCATAAGTTTTGGTCTGTGTGTCATAACAGAAAGTCTGAATTACAACATTACCATGGGCACCGCCATTAAAAATATAGGTTTCAAGGTAAATACACACATACTGATCGGAATAAGTAACTTCTGATTCAACAAGGTATTCAAAAGGAGGAAGTCGGCTTCTTGAACCGTCGATAGAATTCAACTGATTTATAGAATCCCATTCTTCCTTACAGAAGGACTTAAAGCTCTTCCAGTTAGATTCAACAGTATTTGCAATTCGTTTAGAAAGCTCAGGATAGTTTTCAAAAGAAGGATATTTAATCTGTGTATCAAGATAATATAATTCTTCGGTTTTATTTACCATCTGATATTTAGCATTATTAATTTTTCCGGAATCAGATTCACCGTCTATTCGATTGGAAACACAGGAAAACAGTAGAAAAGAAGAAATCAACAAAAAAAACGCATTAATTAATCGCTTAAAAACTAAGCTGCAGGAATTATTCATCATACAATAACTATACATCAAAAATATTAAATCTGCAAATATGATGAATATTATTAATATTACAAAAAGACTTCCGTTGCACGAATCTGAAAAGTCATGGGTTACGGGTAGCGCCGCTTGTAGCGTAAGCTCGCTAGGACCGTAAAATGACTTTTCATCTTCGTTCCACTCGCGTCTTTTTGTATTATTACTTCTTTCAATTATTATAATGACACATTTTAATATTTTTGATATATTCTTTGCGATATGAATATGGAAGCGTTTATTTTAGGTTGTGGCGGAATGATGCCGCTTCCTTACAGACACCTGACTTCTGTTTTATTGCGACGTGACGGTGATCTTTTTTTATTTGACTGCGGAGAAGGAACTCAGGTTAGTCTTAGAAGATTAAATCTTAAATGGAAAAAAATCTCTGCAATTTTCATATCTCATACACATGCCGATCATGTTACAGGTTTGCCTGGTATTTTAATGCTTTCTTCTCAGGTAGACAGAACTGAACCTTTATATATTTACGGACCTCCAAAAATCAGTGAATATGTAGAAACAAGCCGCAAAGTTTTGGATATGTATATTAATTATCCGATTGTTGTAAAAGAAATAACTGCACCATGTACAGTTCATACAGGCGAAGATTATGCAATCCGCTGTTTTCCTCTGGAACATACAAAAACCTGCGTAGGCTACACACTCGAAGAAAATGACAGACCGGGAGAATTTAATCCTCAGATTGCAAGGGAATTGAATGTACCATGCGGCCCGTTATGGTCTAAGCTGCAGCATGGCGAAGAAGTAGAAGCTGCAGACGGTAAAATTATAAAACCCGAAATGGTAATGGGAGAGAAGAGAAGCGGAAGAAAATTTTCTTTTGTAACAGATACGCTTTATAAACCTTCTATTATTGATGAAGTCCGCAATTCTGATCTTTTAGTCTGCGAAGGAATGTTCGAGCATGAACTGCTGGATCAGGCTAAAGAAAAGAAACACATGACTGCTATACAGGCTGCAACTATTGCAAAAGAAGCAGCTGTAAAAAGAATGTGCATGATACATTACAGTCCGCGCTATACCGATAAGGAACTGGCCGTTCTGCTTGAAGAAGCAAAATCTGTATGGCCTTCGTCAGAACTTTCTAAAGACAGGATGCATATAGAAATTCCTTACGTAGATTAAAATGATAGAAATTCAGAATTTTTCAAAAAGATATTCAAAAAAAGCTTCATTAATAATTGAAAACCTGAACCTTATAATTCCAGATAATTCAATAACAGGATTATTGGGAGTAAATGGCTGCGGAAAAACAACCGTTATGAAGGCTGTATGCGGATTTCATTATCCGACAGAAGGAAAGATTTTTATAAGCGATGAAAATTCCGTGAAAAATAACATTGAAGAAAATCCCGGGCTTGCAATGAAAATAACAGGATATCTTCCGGAGCTTCCATGTCTTCCGCCCGAAAGGAAGGTTGAAGAATTCCTTATTTATTGTGCACAGATTCATGCAATCATTAATCCCGAAGAAAAAATTAACGAATTGAAAAAGAAACTTTTCCTTGAAGAATTAATGAATAAAAGAATAAAAACTCTTTCAAAAGGGCAGAAGCAGAGAGTTTCTTTTGCACAGGCTTTAATTCATAATCCTAAAAATCTAATTCTTGATGAACCGACCAGCGGACTTGATCCTTCACAGATAATTCAGATACGAAAGCTTATAAAGGAACTTTCCAAAACAAAAGCAATTTTTATGTCTTCTCACATAATTTCAGAAGTTGATAAGCTTTGCGATACGATTTGTATTATGAATAAAGGAAAGATTCTTGCAGGCGGAACAAAGGAACAGATTCTTAAAAAAACCGGATGCAATAATCTTGAAGACGCATTTTTAAAAATCACTGGTAAAGAGGAGTGCATAGATGAATAAAACTCTTCTTAATATTTTTACTGCAAGATTTTTTAAGCAGTTAAAAATGAGCCATGTTTATATAAGCGCCTTAATCTTTACGGTTTTTACAGCCGTAGACTTTTATATAAGACATCAATTTTTTAACGGCAGCGGAAGTTCAGACCTGGTACTTTATTTTTCTTCAATTCCGTTTATTTGTATTATTACAATTCCGCTTTTGTGCTTTAAAACTTCTTTTTCTTTTTATGATGATTTTATTCCGCTTACGGGTTTTCAAAAAATATTAATTAATTACGCAGGCCTTTTATTAATTTTTATTGCAAATCTTATATTAATTCTTCCGGGTCTTCTTCTTGTAAACTTATTCGGAAGTATAGAAGGTTCGCAAATAATTGTATGCTTTTTATGCCTGATATTTTACGGTTCCAGCGTAATTGCATTATGTATTTTTATATCTAAAATCTTTAATTCAACAGTAATCAGCCTGCTTATTTCTATTTTAATTCTTGCACTTTTTAACAGCTGTCATCTTTTTACACTTTATGTTTCTCTTCCTTCATTTGTTGAAAGCTTTTTACGCGAAATAAGCTTTGCCTGGCATTTTGATGCTGCCGGAAAATCAATTATTGATACAAGAGACATACTTTACTTTTTAATGACGGGTGCTGTTTTTATAACCTTAGCAATCCTTACGGAAAACATTAAAAAAGGAAAGGTTTTTGCATTCAAAAATAAATTTTCGTATTTCATAAAGCTTGCAGTTTTCTTTCTTATAATTCTTAATTCAAATAAATATTATAAAAGTATTGATGTTTCCAAAAATAAAACTTATACGCCTTCTGCTTTTTCAAAGGAATTAATCCGTAATATAAACGACAGCGTAAAAATTACTTATTACTGTTCATCATCACTTTCGCGGCTTTATCCGCAGATACGCGATGTTAAGGATTTTCTTACAGGCTACAGTATTCTTGGAAAAGAAATTTCATTTATTGTAAAAGATCCTGACAAAAATAATGATATAAAAACTTTGCTGCAGAATATGGGAATTCAAAGCCAGCAGCTGCGTTCAGTTTCTGAAAACTCAACTGAATTTACGGCTGTTTATTCTGCGATTGTAATTGAATATCAGGGAAACACAGAAATCATTCCGTTTATAATGTCTGCGTCTTCTCTGGAATACGATCTGGCTGGAAGAATAATTCATCTTTTAAGCCAGACAGTTAGAAACGTAAACATAATTGTAGGAAACGGAATGACTCTTGCAGAAGATTACAGTTATGTAGAACCGTGGCTTTCGAGTCAAGGGTTT
>CAMVBP010000178.1 GCA_947165795.1 uncultured Treponema sp. | reverse complement strand
CGGAGAACTTTCTAAGCTTTCAGAAACTTTTGAAGAACGTCCGACACAGGTAGAATTAATTAAGAATATTGTTGAAGCTTTTAATGAAGAAAAGATCGGTGTATTTGAAGCAGGAACCGGAGTTGGAAAATCATTTGCATATTTAATTCCTGCTAGTATATGGGCGTTAACCAATAATGACAAAATAGTTATTTCAACCGGAACTATAAATCTTCAGCAGCAGCTTTGTCAGAAGGATATTCCTTTTGTAGAAAAAATCCTCGGACAGAAAATTAAATATGTTTTAATGAAAGGGCGGCAGAATTATATCTGTAAGCGCCGCCTGAATGATGCCCAGGCGGTTTTAGATTTATTCGAAGATGAAAAAAGCGAAATAACAAATATAAAAGAGTGGGCAGAAACTTCTGCAACCGGAAGTAAAAGTGAACTGACTTTTCAGCCGTCAGAAAGTGCATGGTCAAAAGTTAATTCCGACAGCGATGTTTGCATGGGTGCAAGATGTCCTTACCACAGCGAATGCTTTGTTATGAAGGTAAGGCGCGAAGCAAGCGGCGCAAATCTTATTGTAGTTAATCATCATCTTTTATTTGCAGATATTGAATCGCGTTATAGCGGAGCAGGTTATTCTGATGCAGTTGTTTTGCCTCCATACCGCCACATAATTTTTGACGAAGCGCACGGAATTGAAAATGCGGCTACAAGCTTCTTTAGCGAAAGTTTTACAAGGTTTTCAATTAACAGGATATTGGGACAGCTTTATAGAAAGAAAAAAAATTCTTTCAGTGGATTTTTATGTACAATTGCGCTTCTTTCTTCAAACGAAGAAAAGGCAGATGAAGCAGCACCGTTAATAGATAAAATTAAAAATAGTATTGTGAATATAGAAATTGCAGGAAAAGATCTTCTTCAAAATGAATATACATTAAGATTATGTGATTCAACTGCAAGAAATTTTGGACCGCTGTTTGTTGCATTGGGTGAGCTTTCCAGAAATCTTGCAGAATTTGCAGATATTGTAAGAATTGTTATGGAAGGAGTTTCTCCGGACGATAAAGAGATTCCAGCCTTCTGGGAAGCAAAAAGCCTTTTAAGACGGCTGGATGCAATTGTAATTCTTATAAATAATTTTCCTAAGTGGGATGAAAAACGGGAAAGTATTTTCTGGCTTCAAAGGAAAAGATTATCCGGTGCTATGCAGAAAGAAGGCGGCGACGGCGAATATATAGTTTTTACACAGACGCCTCTTGAAATTTCCAAAATGATGAATGGCGGAATTTATGAACAGATGAAAACGGTTGTGTGTACATCTGCAACTCTTAAAACCGGAAGAAGCTTTGATTACTGGATGGGAAGGTGTGGAATTAATTTATGCGAAAAAGAAAGGGTTGCAGCCGGTGAATTTGATTCTCCGTTTCCTTATAACAAAAACATGCTTTTTGCGGTTCCAAAAGATGCGCCATTACCGGAAAGCCCGGATTTTCAGCAGTATATTCAAATGGCAATTTCAAGATTAATCCGTGCTACAAACGGACGCACACTTGTTCTTTTCACCTCATACGACAGCCTTAAAAATGCGCACAATGCAGTATGCTCTCTATTACGCGATTTTGACGGACGAATAATGAAGCAGGGCGATGACGATAATGCGAGACTTCTTGAAGCTTTTAAACAGGAAAATGAAAGCGTTCTTTTTGCTACAGATTCATTCTGGCAGGGAGTTGATGTTCCTGGAGAATCTTTGTCGCAGGTAATTATTGTAAAACTTCCTTTTACGGTTCCGAACGATCCTGTATTTGTTGCGCGCGCCGAAGATATTACCAAAAAAGGCGGAAATTCATTTATGGATTTGAGTGTTCCAGAAGCTGTAATTAAATTCCGTCAGGGAATAGGAAGATTAATACGCAGAAGTGATGACAAAGGTGTAGTTGTTGTTCTGGATAAAAGAATTGTTGAAAAACGTTACGGTGCAAATTTTATAGCCAACGTTCCGGACTGCAAAAAAATGTACAGTCCGCTTGAAGATATAGTTGATGAAATAAAATCCTTTATTTTTTAATGATAATCCGTTATACTAGATGCAGGTTTATTTTTGGGAGATTTTAATGTTAAGTGCATTAACTTTAATATGTCTGGTTTCAATGGTTATTCCTGCATCTATTGGAAACATATTTGCTTATCCGGTTTCTAAGAAAATTAGTTGTAAAATTTCCCGATACATTTCAAAGGTTCTTGCACGCCGTCTTTTTGCAATACTTTATGCATATAAAAGATTTCATTTCTGGGGATATAAGCAGGAACTTAAAGCTTTACCAAAGCAGTTTATTGCAATTTCTAATCATCAGAGTCTTTTAGATATTCCTGTATTTATGAATCTTCTTAGAGATAAAGAAATTCGTTTTATTGCAAAGGATACTCTCGGCAGACATGTTCCGCTTGTTTCCGAAATGCTCAGGGCAGAAAATCATTGTTTAATTCCTCGAAAAGCAAAACCTATGGAAGCTATGCGTTATGTAGAAAGATTTGGAAAACGTGTTGTAGAAAATAATCAGATTCCTGTGCTTTTTCCTGAAGGTTCACGAACTAAAAATGGAAGGGTAGGAACTTTTTATTCTGCAGGCTTCAGAAAGTTAACGGAATCTACAAATCTGCCGGTCGTTGTTTTTGCAATAGACGGCGGCTACCAGTTAAGGGATTTAAGAAAGATTTTTACTAAACTCGAAAGAGGCTGTTATAGAATTAAAGCATTAAAGGTTTATGATTCTCCAAAAACAAAAGAAGATTGTGTTTATATTCTGGAGGATTCAAAAAATATTATTCAGAATCAACTGGAACAATGGGCTGCATTAAAATCTACTGAAGAATAATAAAAAAAATGCAAAAAAAAAAACTGCCGCTAGCTGGCAGTTTTTTTTGACTAATAGCAAATAATATTTATTATTTGAAGTCTTTAGGTCTTCTTTCAACGCGTTTGCATTTCTGACATTCGGCCTGATTCTTAAGTCTGCCGTTTTCAATCATTGTCTTCATTATGATTTCGCCACCGCAATCCGGGCAAATGAACTTTTGTGTTGCAACTGTTGTACGAGAGTTTTTACTTGCTCCTGCCATTGTATGCCTCCAAAGGAATATTCGTCATATATAATAATAATAAATTTATTAAGTGTCAATTGCTGAAAACTTGGAATTCTACAAATTCTTCAATAACGTCAATTGACAGTTTATTTCTAATCTGATAATATCTTTTAAGTTAACTAAATAAATTTTTGGAGGACTCCAATTGGCTAGCAAACAATCTTCTGCAGAAAAAAGACATGCACAGAGTGAAGTAAGAAGACTTCATAACAAGGCAATTAAAAGCACATGCAGAACTTACGCAAAACAGTTTGTAGAAGCTGTTCAGGCAAAGGATCAGAAACTTGCTGAAGAAAAATATAAACAGCTTCAGAAAGAACTTGACAGTGCAAGAAGCAAGGGTGTTTTGAAGAGAAACGCTGTTTCAAGAAAGAAGTCAAGAATGATGAATCTTTTTAATGCTACATTCAATGCAAAATAAGATTTCTGAATCCTAAGTCACTTTTCGTAAGTGAAAATACGTCTGGTTAAGACTCAGCCGTATTTGTAAAGCCAGTTGAATACGGTTCAACTGGTTTTTTTTTGAGCTTTTTTTTACGAAGCAAAAAATTTGTTATATAATTATATTCAGTCATGGAAAAAAAGAATAATAAAATCGCTAAAAATACTCTGATCAGAAGCATTTATGAAAAATCTTCAGTAGAATTAAAAGATGTAGAAACTGTTGTAGATTTACTTCAGGAAGAAATGAAAAAAAATCTTGAACAGGGAATTAATATTGAATGGCGTGGTTTTGGTGTTTTTGAAGTTAGGGAACGCAAGGGCAGGGCAAAGGCCAGAAACCCGAAAACTGGAGAAGAAGTAAGCTTTGAAGACAGAAGTACAGTTTTCTTCCGGCCTGGAAAAGAATTAAAGGCAAGTCTAAATAATCATAATTCAAAAGAATCAAAAAAGAATGGAAAATAAAATTGGAAGGCAAGTGAAAAAAAATA
>CAMVBP010000177.1 GCA_947165795.1 uncultured Treponema sp. | reverse complement strand
AATAAATCTAAACAGTCCGTTTTACGAGAGTTTAGGATTTTTTTTATACGGAGTTTTCTATGAATGCAAAATTAAAGAAAATTAGTGCTCTTGTTACAGTTATTGGAATTTTTGTAGCTGTCGGGCTTCTGGTATTAATTCAGGGAATTGCCAGAGGTCGTTTTAGAACCCAATCCTATGCCGATATGGAAATGGTTGCCCGCGTAAAAAGGGCAAATTTTGAAACTTCTATGAACGAACAGCTTACTCTTGCCCTTCAAATGGTAAAAATGCCTGCAATTAAAGAGTATATGCTTAATCCTGGTAACGAAAACCTTCGCGAGGCTGCGTTTAAAGATTTAGAGCCTTTTATGGAATCTTTTAAGTCAAAGTCTATTTTCTGGATTTCTGATGTTGATAAAATGTTCTGGAGCGACATGAAGGCCAGCTATGTTGTAAATCCTGATAATCCCGATGAATACTGGTACAACATGACCATGTATGAAACAGAGGTTTACAACTTTAATATTAACTATAATCCTTCGCTTAAGCAGACAAACCTTTGGGTAAATGCTGTTGTGCGTGATGATGCTGGAAAACCTATAGGAATCGTAGGAACTGGTATTCCGCTTACAGATATGATTCAGGAAATGTATGAAGGTCTTGATCCAAGAATAACAATGTACCTGTATAACGATAGCGAAGAAATTACCGGTGCAATAGACGATTCTATTATCGAACTGAAAATTCCTCTTCTAGAACGAATGCCTCAACTCGAAGCAGTTGATTATATGCCTGAAGATATTTCTTTTGAAACTATAGGAAAAGGCGAATATGTTTTTGCGGGAATTCCTCTTGTAAGCTGGCATCTTGTTATGCAGAGAGATTATACAGTTGTAGATTTCTTTGATTATGGACGAACAGCTCTTATTGCTGCTGTTATTACAATTATTATTATTATTGTTCTGGCTTTCCAGATTATCAATATTGTTAATTCACTTTCTATATTGAACGATGCTGTCTATGATCTTAGTTCCGGAAATGCGGACTTAACAAAGCGAGTTACAATTGGTCACAGATCGGTATTTAAAGTTTTTGGAACTCTTGTTCAGAATGAAAATCAGTTTATTGCAAAGCTTCAGGGAATTATAGAAAAGCTTAAAGCTTCGGAAAATAATCTTAGTGTTGTTGGTTCAGATATGACTTCAAGTACTCAGAATACTGCCAGCGCAATTACTCAGATTATTTCGCATATAGATTCTGTTCATAATCATATTACTAAACAGAGCGAGAATGTTCAGGAAACTGCCGGTGCTGTAAATCAGATTGCTTCGAATATAGGTTCTCTTGAAAAAATGATTATTCAGCAGTCGGATGGAGTAAGGGAAGCTTCTACCGCTGTAGAAGAAATGATTGGAAACATTCAGTCGGTTAATGAATCTGTAGATAAAATGGCAGATTCTTTTGAACAGCTTGAACAGCAGTCTTCTTCCGGTCAGGAAAAACAGAATGCGGTAAACGAAAAGATTCTTCAGATTGAAGACAAATCAAAAATGCTGCAGGAAGCTAACCAGGCTATTGCAAGTATTGCGAGTCAGACCAACCTTCTTGCTATGAATGCCGCCATCGAAGCTGCGCATGCGGGCGAAGCTGGTAAAGGTTTTGCTGTTGTTGCAGACGAAATCCGTAAGCTTTCCGAAACTTCTACAGCTCAGTCAAAGACAATCGGTGAACAGCTTAAGAGCATTCAGTCATCTATTATCGAAGTAGTTTCCGGTTCTCAGGAATCAAGCAGAGCATTCCGGATTGTTTCTGACGAAATCAAAAATACAAATCAGCTTGTTAATGAAATTAAGAGTGCCATGTCTGAACAGAACGAAGGTTCTAAGCAGGTTATAGAAACACTTCATGTAATGACAATGAGTACGGAAGAGGTTCGTAATTCTGCTCAGGAAATGATTGAAGGTAATAAGCTTATTTTTAAGAATATTGCCGATTTGCAGGAATCTTCCGGAATAATGAAGTCCAGTATGGACGAAATGTCTGTTGGTGCAAAGAAAATTAACGACAGCGGATCTGAACTTTCTGAAATTGCAGATAAGGTGAAGGACTCTATTAATGAAATTGGAACACAGGTAGGACAGTTTACTGTATAATAATTATGAATACTTTTGTACGTTTTAGCTTAATAATTCTTGCCTGTATTATAGGTCTGGTTCTTGTTTTTCATATTCTGCTATGGCTTTTTATGATTCTTGTGTGTCTTACAATCAGTCTGAAAAAGGAATATACAAAGCCTTCTAAATTCTATAACTGGGTTTTTGTTCTCTGGTATAGATATATGATGATTGCGGGCCGCTTAAGGGTACATGTTTCCGGTTATGAAAAGGTTCCTTTAGCACAAAGGTTTTTACTGGTTTCCAATCACTGTTCAAAATTTGATAATTTTATTCAGTGTGCAGTTCTTAAAAAAACTCAGCTTGCTTATGTTTCTAAGCCGGAAAATTTCAAAATTCCAATAGGAAGACGTTTTATGCGCAGAGGCCTCTATCTTCCAATCGCAAGAGATAATGCGCGTGAAGGTTTAAAAACAATTCTTAAGGCAATTGAATATATAACTGCAGATAAGGTTTCTGTAGGAATTTTTCCGGAAGGAAGCAGAGGAGTGGAATTGCAGGAGTTTAAGCCGGGTTCATTTAAAATTGCAGAAAAAACCCGCTGTCCTGTTGTTGTATGCTGCATGAAAGGAACCGGAAATATTCATGTAAACTGGCCGTGGAGAAAAACAGATGTTTATATGGATATTCTTGAAGTTATTGAACCTTCAGTCTGGGACAAAAAAAATACGGTCGAAGTTTCTCAGTATGCTCATGATATTATTTATAATGATATAAACAAAAAATCAAATATAGAAAATATGGGGTAAAAAATGATTTATGTATTTTTCAACAGTCTTTCTAATAATGGAAAGGCCGCTTCTGCAAAAGGTGAACTCGAAAAATTATTCGAGGGTAAAGAGCTTAAGTTTATTGATGTATGTTCAATAAAAGATGCTGCCGAATCCTGCCAGTCTCTTAGTGCAGATGATATAATTGTTGTTTCTGGTGGAGACGGAACTTTAAGTCGTTTTGTAAATGATGTTTATAAGCTTAAGCTTTCAAACGAGATTTATTTTTATACCTGTGGAAGCGGAAATGACTTCTTGAACGATGTACGTGATCGTTGCGAAATAAAAGATAATCTTATTCCAATGAAGCAGTTTATGGAAAGTCTGCCGGTTGTAACTGTAAATGGTGAGTCTCATTATTTTATTAATGGAATTGGTTATGGAATTGACGGTTACTGCTGCGAAGTTGCAGATAAAATCCGAGAGACTTCTGATAAGCCTATTAATTATGCGGGGATTGCAATTAAAGGAATGCTCGGAAAATTCAGTCCTCGCCGCGCAACTGTAACCATAGACGGAAACTCTGTAACATATAAAAAAGTCTGGCTGGCTCCTACAATGATTGGCCGTTATATTGGCGGCGGTATGATTATCACTCCTGAGCAGGACAGATTAAATAAAGAACATGTAGTTTCGTGCTGTGTTGTTCACGATTCAAACCGACTTAAGACACTTATCGTTTTCCCGGGCTTTTTCAAAGGCGAGCATGTTTCGCACAAAGAAATGGTAGAAATAAAAACCGGTCACGAAATCAAAGTTGAATTCGATAAACCTTGTGCACTCCAGATAGACGGCGAAACTTTCCTTAATGTAAAATACTACACAGTAAGTTATAAATAGTTTTCTTTCGTACTTATATCATTTCTGGGCTGGAATTTCTGCTCCGCAGTATTTCCAGCCCAGAAACTTCTCTCTGCATCCTATGTTCACATTAATAAAATCACTTCTCTAAAAACGTTTTTTTCTATATAATTGCATTTATGGCAACACAGCATAAACAAATAGATGCGCAGACTTTGGAAAATCTGCTTTATTTAAGTCGTCTGTCTCCGGAAAGTACAAACATGGAGACTTTAAAAAAACAGGTCGACGACATTGTTGGATATTTTGATATTCTCTCTAAATACGACGACAGCGAAAATCCGTATGACGCATATCCGCGTACCGAAGCAGACAAGCTCCGCGGCGATACTGTTGTAGAAGGACTTGAAATAAGCGACGTAAAGAAAGTTTCAGAAAATTTCATGGACGGATATTTTCAGGTACCAAAGGTTTTGGGAGAGGGTGCCTAAAATC
>CAMVBP010000176.1 GCA_947165795.1 uncultured Treponema sp. | reverse complement strand
TTAAGGAATACTGGGGTGAAGGTTCAAACCGTGCCCGCAACTGGCAGCGCTATGATTTGGGCGGTAAAAAAGGAATGGCTTTCGAAGAAGGCGTAGACTCTTACGTTCCATATGCAGGTTCACTCCACGACAACGTTACTCTTACAACAAGCAAGGTAATTCATGCAATGTGTAACTGTGGTGTTACAAATATTCCTGATTTGCAGAAGAACGCAAAAATAACTCTTGTAAGTGCAGCTTCTTTACGTGAAGGCGGCGCTCATGACGTTATTGTAAAAAATACAGTTAAAGCAAACTAATGAAAATAGATTCTACTCAGTTAGCATTTATTCTTGAAAATACGCCGCCTGAACAAAATATCATGCTTGTAGGGCGGCACGGAATCGGTAAGTCCAGAATTCTTGAAGACTTTTTTGGCGGGCGCGGAGAAAAGGTTGTAACGCTTTTTCTTGGTCAGATGAGTGACCCGGGCGACTTAATTGGTCTTCCTCACCTTGATGAAAAATCCGGACGAACCGAGTTTATGCTTCCGTACTGGTTTCCGACCGATGGAAAGCCTGTCGTTCTTTTTCTTGATGAATTAAACAGAGCGCGCCCTGAAGTTCTTCAGACTGTAATGGATTTAACTCTTAACCGCAAATTAGCGGGGAAGACATTGCCTGCTGGAAGTAGAATTATAAGTGCGGTAAACGGCGGCAGTGAATATCAGCTGACAGATCTTGATCCGGCTCTTGTAAGCCGCTTTAATATTTATGAATTTGCGCCAAGCGTTGAAGACTGGATAAACTGGGCACGCAGCGCAGGTCTTGATTCAAGAATCATTTCCTTTATAGACGATAATCCTGAATATCTTGACGGTGATGAAAATTTCACTGCAGAAAATCTTGAGCGCACACCAGACCGACGAAGCTGGGAACGAACTTCAAATGTAATTCAAAAATTTACAGAACTGAATGAAATGGTTCAGCCGATGGTTTCTGGAATTGTGGGTAACCGCGCTTCTGCTGCATTTTTTGATTTTGTAAATTCGCACAGAGTTCCTTCTGTTTCAAAAATTCTTGAAGGTGATTTTTCTAAAAATCAAGAGCTTCTTTCGGATTTGAATTTTACGGATTTTACTCAGCTTAATGAAGCGGTTTTCCGCTGGCTCGAAAAAAATGCCGCTAGTGCAGATAATTCTGTTGCTTCAAACCTTACAATGTATTTTGACTGGTTTGAATCAAATAATAAAAAGGAACTTCAGGCACATTTTGCAAGTTTAGTTTCTGCAGAAAAATTCCCGTCTGCGTTAAATTTTATTTCTGAAAAGGCAACTTCGCTTTACACAAAACTTCTTGATTTAAGTTCTTCGCTTTAATAAGTTTTAGGGCGTAATTTATGAATTGTGAAAAACGGCTGAATGATATAATCAAAAAATGGTTTATTACAGAGCCTCTTTTATTTTCGGTGGTGACAACTCATCATTTTGTGAATAATGAAAATTTATCAGTTCCCATGCGAACCGGCCGTCATTGCATTGAATTTTCTGAACTTCTTGCAAAGGAACTTAGTGAGTCTGAACTAACAGATTATTTGAAAACAGAAGCCTACAGAATTTTATTAAAGCATCCTTATGCACGCCAGCCGCACAATGCAAATCCAACGGCACTTCAGCTTGCAAGCGATGTAATTATTTCAAAATATTTTACACCTCAAAGCGGAATTGAAACTGCGGGAATTGTGTATTTAAAAAGTCAGGCATGGCGTTTTTCTACACTTGATTTTCCGCTTGGAAAAAAATGGGCAGAAACTGATGAATTAAAATTCTTTCAGCGAAATCTTCAGATTGACCGCAACACAGGACTTTTAAAAACTGTTGATGATCTTACTTTTGAGCAGTGGTATAGAAAACTGATTTTTTTAATTCGCGAGACTTCTGCGGGCGGCGGTGAAGCAAGCGGAGAAGGTGCACTTTCTGATTATGATTTGTCTGCGGTTACGGAAAGTTCTGAACTTTGGCACGAAGACGAAAATGCGCAGAATGACATAAATGATAAAATCAAAAAGGCAGAAATTGAAGAAGGCTGGGGTGAAACAGGCGGGAATCTTCAGCGTGAACTTTCGGGAGATGTTGATTTTTCTTTTGATTACCGGCGTGCGCTTACAAAATTCCGCCAGAATATTGTAAGTGCAAACCGAAGGCTTACGCGAATGAAACCAAGCCGCCGTTACGGATTTTCTGCAATGGGAAGCCGCTACGAACGAAAGGCCGACATTCTTATTGCTGTGGACGTGAGCGGTTCAATTACAGATGAAAGTTTTGCGCGCTTTTATCACGCGATTAAAAACTTTTTCTTTCTGCGGATTATCGAAAATATTGATTTGATTTTTTTTGATGTTAATCTTAAAAATACATCGCCTGTAAAATTTTCTAAAAATTTTAATTTAAAGGAAATCACAGGTCGCGGCGGAACAAATTTTCAGCCGCCGATTGATTATTTTATTGAAAATAAAAATCGCTATTCCGGGATGATTATATTTACGGATGGTGAAGGGGATATTCCAAAGCTTGGAGGAACAGGTTCCGGCAGTTCTTCTTGTTCTGCTTCAATCTTATGGATTTTGGACAGCAGGCTTGCATTTGAAAAATCGCGCTGGTGGATTGAAGGTCTTCCTGGTAACTGGGCAACTTTTTTACCTTAAAAAATTTTGTTAAAGTGAGTAATAAAAAATGGCAGCACAAAAATATATTGATAATGAATCAGATTTCTGGAAAGAGCATTTCGTTCACCTTCAGCATAAAAATATGGTTCGAACAAATGCAGAGCCTTTGCGCCTTGAAAATTGCCGCGCCGCTTTTGATGAATTTTCAGCATCTCATCCAAACGCAAAAATTAATGCAGAATATTTTGAAACTTACTGCACGTTTGAAGTTGCCCTTACTGCAGGCATAAAACTTCGTCTTTTTATTCAGTCTTCAATTAAAGGAAGCCTTATGCAGAAAAAATCCGGAGATTATGTAAAACTTTGCGATGCAAAATTTCCGTATAATCCGCTGCCCGAAATTCATGAGTTTTTGGAAAAGCTTCCTGAATATTTAAAAGAACTTGATAATTTTTTGGAAAAAAAATCATGTTCGGAACGCCGCCAGAAACTTGCTTTAGAATTTATAAAAGCGTACGCAGCGGCACATATTCCTAAAAATCAGCCGTGGAAAATAGAGCCTGCCGAAAGTGAAGCCGCTGCTGCCTGTGCAGATGCCACAACCACTTCTGATAGTACTTCTGCCTCAGAAGCTTCCGTTTTTACCCTTTATTTTCCTGCAAGTAATACAAAACTTACCCTTACAGATTCAGATTTTATACAAAAAATCAACTCAATTTTATAAATCTCTTGCATATTTTTGCAAAAAACTGTATATTTTCTGTATATTTATGCAAAAATACGGTGGTGAAGCTAAAAAATTGCTGCATCGCAATTTTTTTTAACGCTTTGCTATAGAACACAGCCCACTTTGACCGGCGGGCTTACACAGGAGGATATTATGGCAAAAGATAAGGTTGTTCTTGCTTATTCAGGTGGACTTGATACTACTGTAATCATTCCATGGCTTAAGGAAAACTATGATTACGATGTAATCGCAGTTTGTATCGACGTAGGACAGGGAGACGATTGGGAAGCAATCAAATCACGCGCACTCAAAACCGGTGCAAGCGCATGTTATGTTGTAGATGCACGTCAGGAATATATCGAAGAATACATTTGGCCTGCACTCAAGGCAAATGCAGTTTATGAGGATGAATATCTTCTTGGTACTTCAACTGCACGTCCTCTTATCGGAAAAATCCTTGTAGAATATGCTCGTCAGGAAAAAGCAGTTGCAATCTGTCACGGTGCTACTGGTAAGGGAAATGACCAGGTTCGCTTTGAGTTTGCAATCAAAGCTTTTGCTCCGGATATTAAGGTAATTGCTGCATGGCGTGATGACAAATGGAATATGGACAGCCGCGAAGCTGAAATCAAATATCTTGAAGACCGCGGACTCGAAGTTCCAATGAAGAAGGATCAGTCTTACTCACGCGACGAGAACATCTGGCACCTCAGCCACGAAGGTCTCGAGCTCGAGAAGACAGAAAACGAGCCAAACTACAAGCACATGCTTAAAAATACAACAGTTCCAGAGGAAGCTCCAAACGACGGTGAATATGTAACTATCGACTTTGAAAAGGGTATTCCTGTTGGACTCAACGGCA
>CAMVBP010000175.1 GCA_947165795.1 uncultured Treponema sp. | reverse complement strand
CAGTATATTCAGGAACTTCAAAAGAAACCTGAACATGGCTCTGTGCACCAAGATTGTATATTTCTGAAGGATTAATTTCGCGGATAAGACGGATAAGACTTTCGCTGTCTGTTAAGTCTCCATAATGAAGCTGAACACGACGAGCTTCGTGCATATCCTTTAAAGCTGTTTCCAGATAAAGATGTTCAATTCGACCTGTATTAAATGATGAAGAACGACGGATAATTCCATGAACTTCATAGCCTTTTTCTAAAAGAAATTCTGCAAGAAATGAACCATCCTGCCCGGTAATTCCAGTAATAAGAGCTGTTTTCATTCTATAAACTCCAAAAATAAATTGAGACCTTTATTTTAACTTTTTTTTATTATATGTGCAATAATAAAAACCTGGCTTCCGGGAACGGCCTCGTGGAGCAAAACCGCGCAATAATGCGCTACACGTTTTTTGTGGTAAAGTAACTATTATATGCCGCTACGCGGCGCCACAAAAAAAGTGTTTTTGCTCCACGATCCGTTCCCTCGCGCCAATTTTTGCTAATGCTAGTACCTGAAGGGCTTTTTTATTGTTATTTTACCTGTTTTATGCTATTTTATAGAAAATATTTTTATTCAGGCATTTTATGTTTTCAATTTTATATAACATCATTATAGCACCTATAGAACTTGTAGTAGAATTTGTATTTGAAATAATGTTCCGTATGGTTGGACAGAGAGAAACTAACCAGGGCTTAGCAGTAATCGGTGTAAGCGTTGCAATCAGTCTTTTGACTTTACCACTTTATTACAGAGCCGATGCAGTTCAGCAGAAGGAACGGGATTTAAATAAAAGACTTTCACGCTGGACAAATCACATAAGAAATACCTTTAAGGGCGATGAACGTTTTATGATGCAGCAGGCTTATTACCGCGAAAACGGCTATTCACCGCTGCAGGCATTAAACGGTTCAATTTCGCTGCTTCTGGAAATTCCATTTTTTATTGCAGCCTATCATTTTCTTTCTAACCTTACAGTATTAAACGGAGCATCATTCGGGCCGATTGCAAACCTTGGTGCTCCGGATCATCTTATTAAGATCGGAACTTTTTATATAAACCTTCTTCCAGTTTTAATGACGACAATAAACTGCATTTCATCTGCAATTTACCTTAAGGGCTTTCCGCTTAAGGATAAAATTCAGACATATGGAATGGCACTGATTTTCCTTGTATTGCTTTATAATTCACCGAGCGGACTTGTTGTTTACTGGACATGTAATAATATTTTCGGGCTTGTAAAAAATATTTTTTATAAGCTTAAAAATCCAAAAAAGATTCTTGTTATTCTTGTTGCAGTTCTTGGTTCGCTACTCGCCTTCCTTGCAGTTATCAGCGGAAAACTTAATTCCCAGAAAAAATATATTTTTGTCCTGTTCTTTCAATACATAGTTTTGCTTCCGTTGCTTTTTTATATTGAACGTGAAAAAATTAAAACACTAAAAGAAAAAAATGGAAGCATAAAATTCATTAATTCAAATAATGTTTCTGTTAATAAAAATAATACAAAGCAGAAGTCATCAATTTTTATTCTTTCGGGATTATTCATTACGCTTCTTCTTGGAGTTTTAATTCCTTCCGGCGTAATTTCAAGTTCTCCTGCAGAATTTGTTGAACTCGAAAATTATAAAAATCCGCTTTTATATTTATTGAATTCCACAAGTTATGCGGCTGGATTTTTCCTTTTATGGTGCGGAATTATACGTCACATGATTTCAGAAAAAAATCGAAAAACTCTGGATTTAATTCTGATTATCTGTTCTGTAGTTTTTGCAGTTGATTATCTTTTCTTTGGAAAAAATCTCGGAATACTTTCTTCAATTCTTGTTTATGATAAAGGATTGAATTTTTCTAATGTTTCAAAGCTCATAAATCTGATTGTCGTATTTTTATTAATAGTTTCGTTTATGTTCCTATTCAGATTCAAAAAAGTGCTTTCCTTTTTTATGCTCGTTTTAATTATCTGTACAGGAGCGCTAAGTACAAAGCAGATTGCACATACTCAGAAAATTTTAAAAGATATGTCTTATATTAAAGACATAAAAAAGCAGTCCGGAACAGAACATATTCTTCCGCTTAGCAAAAAAGGTACGAATGTTATTGTATTTATGCTCGACCGTGCAGTCAGCGGTTTTATTCCTTATCTGTTTGAAGAAAAAAATCAGTTACAGGAACAGTTCGCCGGCTTTACTTATTATCCGAATACATTAAGTTATGGTGTAAGTACAGTTGTCGGTACACCACCTTTATTCGGAGGATACGAATATACGCCTGAAGAAATTAATAAGCGTTCAGATGAAATGCTTTCTGAAAAGCAGAATGAAGCCTGAAAAGTTTTACCAAAGATTTTTAATTCACATAATTATAATGTTGCTGTCTGCGATCCGCCTTATGCAGGTTATAAATGGGTGCCTGACCTTTCGATTTATGACGACATTCCTGGCGTTAATGCATATCTTTTAAAAGGCAATGTTACAGACCAGAACATGTTTGATGACGTTGATATTTTAAAAAGAAACTTTTTTACTTACAGCTTATTTAAAACCCTTCCGCTTGTAGTTTCTAAAGCTATTTACGATGACGGAAGATATTATTCAAGCATCCAAAAGCATAATATTAACGGCTTTATAAAAGATTATTCAGTATTAACAAAACTTCCGGCTTTAACCAATGTTTTAGATGATGCTTCAAATAATTTCTTGATGATTCAAAACTCGGCAACGCACGAACCATGTATGCTTCAGCTTCCTGATTATGTGCCGAAGGATTATATAGATAATACAGGTTATTCAACTGCCGCTGACGGAAATATTCACATGGAAACAGAATCTCAGATTATTCATTACCATGCAAATATGGCATCGCTTTTAGCTTTAGGAAAATGGTTTGATTTTATGCGTGAAAATGATTTGTGGAATAATACAAGAATTATAATTATTGCTGATCATGGAAACGCAAATGCTGAACAGTTTGATTATATGATTTTTAATGAACCGAATTTAAATATCGAAGGCTGGAATCCTCTGCTTTTAGTAAAGGATTTTAATTCAAACACATTTACAACATCCGATGAATTTATGACTCAGGCAGATGTTCCTTTTCTTGCAGTTAATGGTGTAATTGAAAATCCCGTTAATCCTTATACAGGAAAGAAAATTTCTAACGAAGAAAAATATATGCATCCGCAGGCTGTTGTCGGTGGTATTCAGTCAATAGTTGTAGAGACCTGTACTCAAAATACTTTTGAATACAGTACTTACTATACTGTTCATGACAATATTTTTAATCCGGAAAACTGGGAAGTTCATTCAGTTAATCAAAACTAACAGAACTGTATAAAACCACGGGAATTAAATATTTTTATAGGCATTAAACCCGTGAGTAATTCTTTGATCTTCAGGAGGAAGCTGCATATAGTTCCCGTACAATAATTTTAGGAATGAATCCCAGCCGTGCGGAACTTTAAATTGCAAGCCTTCAAAGTACATTAATTCAGCAGGCTCAAGCTCTGATTTTTTAATTCGAATATCCCAGCGGTCTCCCCATACAAGATCGGCAACGGCATCGCATTTTTCATAGTTATATTTTTGAGCATTTTCTTCAATTTTTTTGCAAAGCTTTTTTACACTTTGCAGACGAATAAACGGCAGTAAAGAAAATTTAATTAATTTTTTTATTATACTCTGGTTTACATAAAGCGGATTAGTTGTGCATAAATCCTGCAGATTACGCAGCTTTCTGTATTTATTAAAAAGTTCTTTTGCATTTAATGCGCTGATTGAATCTGCAGCATCCCAATCCGGGTAACCGTCTAAAGGAAAAATATCAATCCAGATTCCTGAAACATTTTTTTTAGCCTTCCCTTTTTCATAAACAATTGTTGAATTATCAATCAATTTTGCATATGGATAAATATTCGGATGTGTACAATCTTTATAAAGTCTTGTTTCATAATAATCATCAATTTGAGAAAAGCCTGTAAGTTCAACAAACTTATCATAATCTGGTCGAGGCATCATTACATCAATATCATCATCCCAAGGGATAAAGCCTTTATGTCTTACAGCTCCAAGAAGAGTTCCATATGTCAGATAATATTTTAAATTATTTTTATCACAGAAATCTGCAAATGCCGAAAGAAGATTTAATTCACATTTTTTAATTTCATCAGAATTCAGTTTTTTAAATTTATTATCCATAGT
>CAMVBP010000174.1 GCA_947165795.1 uncultured Treponema sp. | reverse complement strand
CGCCTTGTCATCATCAAAATAACCGTATTTCATATATCCTCACATAAATCGGGAATATCCCCGATAACATTTTCTATTCAGTGTAAATTATGCATTGTTATAAGTCAATGAAGAAAATCATCCAAAAAATTGTACAAATCTATTATTCTGTTTATAAGACCATTAACAAAACTAAAAGGAATCTGCTATAATGTAAAAAAGAGGTTTTTATGAGTTCTAATTTTCCACTTTCTGCTTCACAACTTTCAAATTTAATTAAGGATTTTCCTACACCATTTTATCTTTATGACGAAAAAGCAATCAGAGAAAATATGAGACGCTTTACAAAAGCATTTTCAATTTTTCCGTTCTTCCGTGAACACTTTGCGGTAAAAGCTTGTCCAAATCCTTATATATTGAAGATTCTTGAAGAAGAAGGCTGCGGTGCTGACTGTTCATCTTTACCAGAACTTATGCTTTCTGAAATGGCTGGAATGGACGGAGAAAAAGTAATTTTTACTTCAAACGAAACACCGGCTGCTGAATACCGTTACGCATGGGAAAGAGGAAACATCATAAATCTTGATGATATAACACATATTGAATATTTGAAAAATGCTTTGGGCGGAGAATTTCCGGAAACTATCTGCTTCCGCTACAATCCTGGAAATGAAAAACAGGGCTGCAACTCAATTATCGGTAAACCTGAAGAAGCAAAATACGGTCTTACAAGAGATCAGATTATAGAAGCTTATAAAATCTGCAAGGAATATGGAGTAAAAAGATTCGGACTTCATACAATGGTTGCTTCAAATGAATTGAATCCAAACTTCTTTGTTGATACTGCAAAACTTGTTTTTGAACTTTGCGCTGAAGTTCAGGAAAAAACAGGCGTTAGAATTTCTTTCGTAGACTTAGGCGGCGGAATTGGAATTCCTTACAGACCGGATCAGAAAGCCATTGATTATGATGAAATTGCAAAAGGAATTCGTGCTGAATACGACAGAGTTATTGTTCCAGCAAATCTTGATCCTCTTGAAATTCACTGGGAATGCGGACGTCCAATTACCGGACCTTACGGCTGGCTTGTTACAACTGCAATTCACAAAAAACACATTTACCGCGAATACATCGGCGTAGATTCCTGCATGGCAGATTTAATGCGTCCTGGAATGTACGGTGCTTATCACGAAGTAACTGTAAGCGGAAAAGAAGATGCACCAAAAACAGAAGTTTATGATGTTGTTGGAAGCCTTTGTGAAAACTGCGATAAATTTGCTGTTCAGCGCCCTCTTCCAAAAATTGAAATCGGCGATGTAATTATTATTCACGATGCCGGTGCACACGGACGAGCTATGGGCTTTAACTATAATGGCAAACTCCGTTGCGGAGAAATCCTTATGCGCGACAACGGTTCATTTAAGGAAATCCGCAGAAAAGAAACTATTGAAGATCTGTTTGCAACCATCGATTTGGACGGCATGAAAAACTTTAAATAGTTTTATTGATTTCCGGAATAACTAAAAATAACTTTTTCTCACTTCAAAATTACAGAACCGTAATTATTTGTAAAAATTTATTAAATTTGTTTTATTCCAAATCATATTGTAAACTATAATTAATGCAAAAACGCATAAGTCCAAACGCGGCAAAATTTCTAACGTCTCTTTCTGTAGGCATAGTAATTACAATATTCGTGCTTATACTATCTAATATAGTAATGAATAGAGCTCTTCGTGTTTCTGAAAAAAGATATTTAGATAGCTGCGAACAGATTTTAAAAGGCTATTCAAATTCAATTCAGTTATATATAGAAAATTACCGGACTTCTTTAAATTCAATCAACAATAAAAAATTATTTGCCAGCGGTTCCAAAGACGAAATTCAGGAATGGCTGTCTAAAATAGATTTATCCTGCTACGAAGATTTTTCTGCCATTTATTTTGTAGATTCAGAAGGAATGGCATATTTTACCAGCGGAGAAACTGAAGATTTATCGGACAGAACTTATCTTGCAAAAAGAACGGATGCTTCAACCTCTTATTTTATTTCCGATATTTTCAATACGCCATTCACAGATGAACCGATCATAATTATTAAACAGACAATTTTTTCGGACAATAAAAAATATTGCGGAAGCTTATGTGCCGCTATAGAAGTAAATAAGTTTCAGAAAATTACAGATAAAATCAAAATAGGAAATAACTGCAAAGTTTATCTTCAGGACAGCAACGGAATTTTTGTTGTTCATCCCGATCAAAAATATGTCGGAAAAACTTATTCACCGGCAGATGAAAAATATTCACACATTTCTTCACAGGCAGTTTCTAATTCTTTTTCGGGATTTGTAGAAACTCAAGACCACGAAAATGAAATAGTCGATTTGTTTTATTCAAAAATTCCTGAATGCGAATGGACAATGGCAATCAGTTTTCCTAAATCGGAATTGGAATCTATTTTTCATCAGCAGAAAACAACAAGAATTCTTATTGTAATTTCATGTTTTATTGCCCTGATTATTTTACTTATAATAGAAAATATTGTATTAGACTGTTTCTACAAAAGACAGCTTATAAACACAGATTACGATTCACTTACAAAACTCTGGACACGACAGCGCTTTGAAATAGAAGCAACAAAATTATTGCGCCGTTATCCAAAAAGTAAATTCATGCTTGTTGAATCTGATATCCGCGGCTTTAAATTTATAAATCAGAATTATGGTGAAGAATCTGCCGATAAAATGATTTATTTTTATTCTGCACTTTTAAATGATATTACAAATGATTTCCACGGAATTATTGGACGAGGCTATGCTGACCATTTTTATACTTTTGTAAAAATCACTGAAGTAAGAAAGGCAATGTCTGTCTTTAAAAAGGCAATGGAAAAAGTAACTGAAGAAGTAAAAAAATACGACATTCAGTTTTTCCCTAAATTTGGAATTGCATTTTTAATGCCGGACAATACTAACCGGGATGTTACAATTCAAGGATTAATCGGTCAGGCTTCTTTTGCAAAAAGCACAATAAAAGATAATTTATTAACTCAATATTCAATTTACAATTCAAGACTTCTTGAGCAGATTAACAGAGAGCATTTTATAGAAAACAGCATGGAATCTGCCATAGAAAAAAATGAATTCTTTGTAATGTATCAGCCGAAAATCAGGCTTTCAGATGACAAGATTGTAGGTGCCGAAGCTCTGGTACGATGGCGCACAACAGACATGGGTCTTCTTACTCCGGACAAATTTATTCCGCTTTTTGAAAGAAATGGTTTTATAACTAAACTTGATTTTTATGTTTATGAACAGGTATTTAAATTTATTAATAATCAGATTAAAGAGAAAAATCATATAGTTCCGGTTTCTGTAAATATGAGCCGCAATCATTCCAAGCCCGATAAGTTCATGCACGACTTTATGGAAATTTTTAATAAATACGAAATTCCTCCGCATCTGATTCAGGTTGAAATTCTTGAACGTTCATTTATGGACAGCGAAACTTTAAAAGAAATTACAAATCAGTTGCATCGTGAAGGCTTTTCTGTTGCCATGGATGATTTTGGAAGCGGCGAAAGTTCATTAAATATGCTTACAAAAATTCCTGTCGACGTATTAAAATTCGACAGAGACTTTTTGCTTTCTTCAACAACAGAAACCGGAATGCTTGAATCTAAAGCGGCAAAATTCATTGAGATTTTAATTAACCTCAGTAAGCATCTGGAAAAACAAACGGTATTTGAAGGTGTAGAAACTCAGGCACAAAGAGACTTTCTGCGCTCAATTGAATGCGACCAGGCACAGGGATATTTCTATTCAAAGCCGCTTGCAGAACAGGATTTTATTCAGTTTATTAAAATGCATTCGTAAAGCTAGAGTGCAGCCAGATGTTTATTAAGAAGTTCAGTTGCCTGTTTTGGATTTGCCTTGCCGTGGCTCTGCTTCATAACCTGCTCAAATCGAAGAAGCGTTAAAAAAAACAGTCCATCGGGACTGTTTTTTAGCTTCTACTTCTGAAATGCTCGCGAGATTTATCGAGCGGCCCCATGAAATGGGGCAGGCCTATAACTGAGACAGATGCTTATTTAATAACTCGGTTGCTTGTTTCGGGTTCGCTTTACCTTTTGAAATTTTCATAACCTGTCCCATGAGCCAGCCAACTACGTTAGTCTTTCCGCTCTTGTAGTCTTCAATAGCCTTAGGGTTAGCGGCAATAACATCCTGAACAATCTTATCGATTTCGCCGGCATCGCTTACAACTTCCATGCCCTTCTCTTTGATGATAGCAG
>CAMVBP010000173.1 GCA_947165795.1 uncultured Treponema sp. | reverse complement strand
GGATTAACCGAAGAATTGCATAGAATTTTTGAACCTTCCGCAAAATACGGTAGAGTTTATCCTTTAATTTATGAAATCGGTGCATGTCCGCATTGTTATACAGCGCTTTTGTGGAATGACTTTAAGGAAAAAATTAGTCCTGCAGATTTGGATAAACTTTTTTCTTCTTCTCAAAAAAGAAAAGAAGCATGTAATCAGGTTTTCCCATATTTTAATTTAAAGAAAGAACGAACACTGTTTGACGGCGCTGCAATGTATTATCTTGCGCTCATGACTTATGATGAAATGAGTCCAAACATGCTTCCTACAATGAAGAAAGCAATTTTGTCTTTACGTTTGGCGTGGCTAACAGATGAAATTAACAAGCATTGCGACGGTCATAATTATGATGTAGTTTCGCAGATGTTTTATTCAAAGGCTTTGTTCTTTTATCAGCAGGCAGTAATTAATGAAACTTCACGTATAGAAGCAAGCTCTTCTTTAAATAACATGGGCCCGGATATGGATAAAAATTATGGCTGGGATGGCGTTATTTATTTGTGCGGACTTCTTGAATATCGTTATGGTCAGAAAGATGATATTCAGATGAGATTGAAAAAACTCAGTGAATCAAAAACTGCAATTGCCCGAATTTTCGGACTTGGAAAGTCTTCTAAAAATAAACCGGGACCTCTTCTGGAACATGCAAGAAATCTTTACGACGATATAAGTAAGCTCGTAAGTGATGATGACTTTTAAGTATGAATAATATTCTTTTAACAGTTTCTTATGACGGAACGGATTTCTGCGGCTGGCAGCGTCAGGATGGAAGTGAAACTGAAAGTTCTCAAAGAACCGTGCAGGGAGAAATTGAAAAAGCCCTTGAAAAAATATTTAAACAGAAAATAAATGTTTACGGTTCGGGAAGAACAGACAGCGGAGTTCACGCGCTTGCACAGGCTGCCAATTTTTATTCACCGGTTGAGTCGATGAATGAAGAAAACTATGTTCGTGCATTGAATTCTTTTTTGCCGGACGACATACGAATTACCGGAGCGCAGAAAGTAGATGAAGAATTCAATTCAAGAAAGTCTGCAACAAGTCGCATTTACAGATATTTTATAGCCTTTGGAGAAACTCCACCCGCAGACAGAACACGTTACAGTTATTATGTTCCTTCGTGGAAACCGAATCTTGAACGTCTTAATAAATATTGCGAATGCTTAAAAGGTGAAATTGATTGTGCATCTTTTACCGCAAGCGGCGACAAAAGTCTTTCAACATTCCGTTATATAGAACACGCAGAATTCTTTTTTCAAAAAGATTTCTGGGATAAGGAATATCTTGTTTTTGAAATAGAAGCAAATGCATTTTTATGGAAAATGGTGCGTACATTAACCGGAACTCTGATCAACCTTGATAAAGCAAACGCCCCCGAAGATTCCATGCAAAAAATCCTGGAAGCAAAAGACAGAACAAAAGCAGGAGTAACCGCACCGCCACAGGGATTGTTTTTATATAAAATAAATTTTGACGGTATTCGAAGGCATATTTAAAAATAATGTAAAACTTTTTTATGAAAATTTATATATGAAAAATTTACAAAACGAAAACGCGATTTCAGATTTATAGGCGAAGATGAATAAATCTGAAATCGCGTTTTCGTTTTTCTCTTTATAGTAGGCTTACAGGATCACAATCATATTCAATATAAACATTTGGATTGTGTGAATAATCAAATAATAAATGTCGTGCTGCTTCCTGTAAAACTGAAATTGATTTGCTTTTTAATAAAATCTGAAATCTCCAGGAACTGTTCATTTTTTCTATAGGACATTCTGCAGGGCCTATAATTTCTATTCCCTTTAATTTTTTTTCAGCAATAATATTTGCGGCGTCTATACTTGATTTGTATGCAGCTTCTTTGCTGTAACTTCTGAAAACAAATCGCAGAAGTCTTGAAAATGGCGGAAAGTCCAGAAGCTCGCGTTCCTTCAATTCATTTTCATAAAACTCTTCAACCTTTCCGTTGCATGCGTAAAGAATTGCCTTTCGGGACGGTTCGTAAGTTTGAACTATAACTTTGCCGTCGGGGAAATATCTTCCGGCGCGACCTGCAACCTGTGTTATAAGTGAGAAGGTTCGTTCGCTCGCGCGGAAATCTGGCATGTGAATGCCGGCATCTGCTAAAATTACACCGACAAGCTGAAGCTTTGGAAAGTTCAAACCTTTTGCAACCATCTGGGTTCCAAGCATAATATCATATTTTCCATCGCGGAAATCATCCAGAACTTTTAGGAATTCTTCTTTGTTTTTGAATGCATCTGTATCTGCACGAATAATTCTTGCCTGAGGAAATTTTGCTTTTACTTCTGCTTCAATAAATTCTGTTCCAAAGCCTGTGCTTCCAATATCCATTGATGAACATTCAGGGCAGCTTTGCGGCGGCAATGTAGACCAGCCGCAGTAATGACATCTTAAGCGGTGTTCAGATTTATGATAGGTTAGTGGAACCGAACAGTTTTTACAGACGATTTCAAACCCGCAGGAATTGCATCTGAAAAAATGTGTAAAGCCGCGGCGGTTTAAAAATAAAATTGTCTGGCGCTTGTTTTTAATACAGTTTGAAATTTCATTTTGAAGCGGAGGAGAAATGCAGCAATCGTTTGGAAAATATTTTAAATCGATTGTTGAAATTTTTGGCATTGTGCCACCAGCAAGCCTTTTTGTTAATTTGTGCGTTATGATTTTATTCTGCTTCATGGAATACCATGCTTCTACCGACGGCGTTGCGCTTCCCATTACAAGAGGAATTTTTAAATTGTTGCAGCGGCGCATTGCAATCTGTCTTGCATTGTAACGCGGACTGTTTCCCGATTTATAGGAATTATCATGCTCTTCATCAATTATAATAAGACCAAGTTCCGGAACAGGCGCAAAAACTGCTGAACGCGCACCAATGACAATTCTTGCTTCCTTGTGCATAATACGGTTCCATTCACCAAGCCTTTGAGACGGTGTTAAACCCGAATGTAAAATTGCCGCAGTTTCTCCAAATCGTTTTGTTGCGTCCTTTACAACCTGAGCAGTTAATCCAATTTCGGGAACAAGATAAATTACGCCTTTTCCGTCATTCAGAATTTTTTCTGCAAGCGAAAGAAAAACTTCAGTTTTACCGGTTCCTGTCGGACCGTAAATGTAATGTGTATTCTGACTTTTTGCAGACGCGGCCATCTGGTAAATTGAATCAACCGCTTTCTGCTGTTCTTCGGACAAAACATTATGCTTTTCTACAGAAAAATCATCTTCAAATGCAAAGCCGCCAAGTCCTGTTTCGCGTCTTCCCGAAGGAACCATTGTAAAAACCGCTTCACCAAATGAGCATAAATAATAATGCGACATCCACGCAGCTAAATCTGTAAGCTCTTTTCCGAACAAACTTTCTTTATCAATAATGCGTTTTATAAGTTTGATTTTTGAACTTTCTACAGGACAGTCTTCCGGAATTTGAGCCGAGACTTTTACAATGAAGCCCTGAGTTTTTCTGTTTCCAAAAGTGATTTCGGCACGTTTTCCAATAAATGAATCCGGATTTTTTTCTTCGTCTTCATTTTCGGGTTTGTAAGAATATGTGAATGTCTGATTAAGCGGAATATTTAAAACTATCTGGAAGTAGAGCATATTTTATCAAGCTCCCTTCTGAATGCTTTTAAATCTTCCCATGCAGGCTTCTTTAAATTTTCATCACGCAAAAGTGCACTTGGATGATAAGTTGCCATTACAGGAATTGAATATTTTTCAAAGAATTTTCCGTGATTTTGTGTGATTGAAAAGCTTTCATTTAAAACATCTTCTGCGGCAACCTTTCCCATGCATAAAATCATTTTAGGTTTTAAAATATGAATCTGCGCTTCCAAAAATGATTTGCAGGCATCGCTTTCTTCGGGAAGTGGATTGCGGTTTTCAGGCGGCCGGCATTTTACAGTATTTGCAATGTAGCAGTTAGTAGTTCGGCTTAAATTAATTGCGCCGAGCATTTTATCAAGAAGAACGCCTGCTTTTCCAACGAACGGAAGTCCCTTCATATCTTCATCTGCGCCCGGTGCTTCGCCAATAACAAGTACAAGCGGATTAGGAACGCCCTGTCCGGGAACAACATTGTTTCTTGTTCGTGCAAGTGAACAGCGTGTACAGCGAAGCATTTTTGCATTTAATTCATCGAGAGTCAGTGAGTGATTTTGTGTTTCGTCTGAAGCCTGCTGTAGAACACAGCCATAGCGGAAGATTGACGCCA
>CAMVBP010000172.1 GCA_947165795.1 uncultured Treponema sp. | reverse complement strand
CTTTAAAGTAAATACCATCTTAATTCCATATTCATCATTCAAAAAATATGTGCAGTTTTTACTTTCCATTCCAAGCACAAGACGGTCATGATCAACATATAAAATATTGTGAGGGTTTACACGGCCTTCCAGAGCCTGCAGCTGGCCTGCAGTATTTTCTGTAAGATATTTACAAACAGGAACAAGCTGAATTCCATTGCCGGCGTTCTTTTCATTTTTTGCTTCTTCAACAAATTGCTCAAGAAGTTTTTTTGCATTCTTCTGATTTTCGAGTTTTATTATTTTCCATGCAGGTCTTGTAAAAAGTTCAATTTCGGGATGAGGAATGCACATTTGAGTCATGTCTCTGCGGGTTTTGCATTCATAATAAATAACTGCAGAAAAATCATAATCTGTATGTTCTATTGTATCTGCAATTCTATCTATCTCTGAAGGAACTTTTATATAAAGTCCTTTTTTATTTTCGTAAACTTCTGAAATAAAAAATAATCCGACTCTGTTAAAATAAAATTCAACCTTAACATTCCGGCCTGCAAATTCAATTACAGACTGAGAAGGATTTTCAAGATAAATCATTCCGTTCTTTGCAACTTTTATATTTTCGCCTTTAATTGCAATCGGGAAAATTTGAGAAGGAACAGACTGGATTTGAGAATCCGCATCAGCATCCACTTCTTCTTTAGCAAAAGGAGTCAAGGTTACAGGAACATTTCCATCAATCAAATATTGAAGGACAAGTTCTCTTTCAATTCCTGATAATTTATCAGCCATTAGATTTACCTCCCCAGTCATCAATTTCAATAAGAAAAATTCTATAATTTTTACTATAATTTATAAAAGCAGTAATATCAAGGAATCCTTCAGCACAAAATAATCTTAATGGAACTTTTATTACATTTTCTGAATATTCACCCTTTCCAATATACCAGTTTGTAAAGATTTTATTTTCGCCCTGTGGAAATTCCGTATTGAAATTCTTGTTCCAGTTTTGTTTTAAATCTTCTATGAAGAAAACCAAATTAAAAACGTAAGCATTATCGAAATAAGACTGCGCACTCATAAATGTATGCGTTGAAAATTCATTCAGAAAATTATTTATATTCATAATTGCCTGAGATTCCATTAATGATGTGTCCAGACTAAAATAACCTTTTAAAACAGGATAAACAGGTTCATTATAATTTGATAATATTTTTACATTTTCCGGAGTTAAAATTACATTGCGCTTTGCAATATTTTCATCATAGATAATATTTGTATTCAGACGGTTTTCTTCCGGAGAGGCATTCCAGTTATTCAATTCATTATATAATGTAACTTCTTTTTTAATGCTCTGATCATATTCAAGCAATACAGTTTCTTCTTTTTTTGAACATGAAATAAGAAGAACAGAAAGTGAAAAAATCAGAAGGAAATCTTTTTTCATTGCACAACTATTGTAACACAAAATCTAAAAAAAATCTCAAAAAAAAGCAGCAATCTTATTGACAAGATTCCTTCAAAATGATATAAATTAATCATTCGTTAGGGCAGTTAGCTCAGCTGGTACGAGCGTCTGGTTTACACCCAGAATGTCGGGAGTTCGATCCTCTCACTGCCCAATAAGTGCTTATAAGATAAGCAAATAAACATTCCAATATATTCTCAGAAATCTTGTTTTTTGGATTCTTAATTCACAAAACAAGATTTTTATATTGTTATAAATAAAAATACAATATAAAAATGTTTCTGTCAACTTATTTATTTCTTTCTATGATATATTTTTTTCATGAGTTTCAAAGAAAATTTAAAAACCGAATTATTTTATCAGAATATTCAATTAAAAGAATTTGCTGGAAAAATTCAAATACCATATTCAACAATACTTTCTTACGTTTCTTCAAGAAGTTCTCTTCCAAGAGTTGATATTGCTTATAAAATTGCAAAAGAGTTGAATGTTTCCATTGAATATCTGATTACAGGAAAACAAGAACTTAAACTTAAAAATTCACTATATTTTAGCTATAAAGAATTACTTTCTTTACCTCCAGATATTGTGAATCTAATTCAAAGTGAAATTCATAAATATTATGAATTATATAAATTAAATCAAAAGAGGTAATTTTATGAAAAACTTTGAATTACAATCCAAAAAAATTGATGGAAAAGAAAAATGGTATTTCTATTATCCAAATGGAAATAAAACCTGTATGAAAACTATTCCAAACTGTAAAACAAAAGAAGAAGCAGAAAAAATTTTTACAAGATTTCAAAGTAGATTTAATAAGGAAAATCAATATTTAATTCGTAATGTTGCAAATGATATGTTTCTTAATGAAAGCGAACACGTTCTTAGATTACAAAACTTTGGAAAAAATTTGAGTTTTGAAACTATTCATCAAAAAAGAAAAATAATTGAATTAATTATAAAAGAATTTGGTGATTATAAAATAAATGAATTAAATATTTCTCAAATTGAAAACTATCTTCTTAAAGATAAATCACATTCAGGTTCATGGAAAAATACTTTTTTAGAAACTTTTGGCAGCATTTATGAAGAAACAATATGGAAATGTGCTGTTCCTGTTCCAAAACCGCAATTTCAAAAATTTGCTCGAAATTCTAAAAAGCCTGATATTTTTACAGAAGAAGAATTAAACAAAATATTTAATAAAGAACTTTGGAGTTCTTATACAGAATGGCTTTTATTTTATGTTACAGCTTATTGTGGACTTAGACTTGGAGAAGCTAGAGCTTTACAAGTCCGACAAATAAAAATTAAAGAAGGCATACTTGTTATAGATGGCTTTCTTAAACATAACGGCGTTAGAACAAATTATAATAAAAAGGGAAATGCGAACGACAGAAAAATAAGATGCGTTCCAATTCCCAATAAAGTTCTTGAAGAACTTATAAAATATATTTCATATAAAAAACTTGATAATTCTGATTATTTATTTCTTGATGAAGATAACAGGACATATACAACTTGTCATTTGGAACATAACTTTAGAAAAGTTCTTATTGCAAGTAATATAAAACTTTTTGATAGAAAATTAGTTCCCCACTCTCTTCGTTTTACTTATGTTACAAGAATGAGAATGTTAGTTTCTGTTGATGAAGTAAGAAAAATTGTCGGACATACAACAAACGAAATGACAGAATATTATACCCGGATGATGATTTCAGATATGTGTAAATCTTTACAACAGACAAGAGGAATTGTTAATCAACTTCTGTAATTGCATTTGTACAAGCGGCAGAAAAATTCTGTCGCTGTTTTATCAATAAGACAATGACATTGAATTTCTTCTTGTATTTTTTTGTTCATGTTTTATTTCTTTAAGCTGCTGTTCTTTATAATGTTCCAGAACTGTATCTCTTGGTAATTTTATAAAACTCTTATTTGAATCCATAAGTGTAATTGTATTGCCTTCTTTAGAAGCAGAAATAACTTTAAGTTCTTCAAAATGTATAAAATCGTTTTTTCTACGTCCATAAAGATTTCCAGTTTTTATTTCAATATTCTTTAGACTAGAACCAATTTTTAAATTATAATCATTATTACCTTTTAAAAGAGCCGGATCATTTTCAATATTTTTTCCATTTTCAGAAATTGTATCATAAAATGGTTTTGCTATTACTTCCTTTGGAGAATAAGTTTTAATATATTCTTCATTAAGAGGTTGTTCTTTAACAGCTTCATGATAAATACGTGCAATTACTTCATTTGTTGATTCATTTTTATTTGCCATTTGTTTTAAAAGTTTTTCTGTTTTCTTTTGTTCATCTTTTGGCATTTTTGAAATAATATTTTTTGCAAGATGAAAAGCATCACAAGGAGAATTTGCTTCTTTACGACAATATACAGAAAGATTATGTCGGAAATTATATGCTGCATTATTTCGTATTTCAAAAAAATCTTTATATTGAGTTTCACATAATTTTTTCCATGCCGGAGAATTTTCATCGAATTTATTTTCGAAACGTTCTGGAGCAGTAATTTCTTTAAAACGTTCTGCAGTTATATTTATTGCTGATTTTCCGTTTGACAATGTATAAGAATTGTCTGCAGTATTAAATTTTGTAACAACAAATCCCTTAAATGTTTCAAGACCATTTTGTGTATACATTGCCCATTCTGGAATTTCTGTTCCCTGTACTCCTCTAGCTTTATCTTCAAATACGATTGTTTTTCCTTCTGCAAGTCTGGCTTGTTTTTGTTCTTCCTCAATTTTATCTTTTAATAATGTTTCAAAAGTGGATTTTGGTAATTCAAAACGTTCTGTGCCATTATCCACAAGGTAAGTTTCTTTCATTTTATCAAAGGAA
>CAMVBP010000171.1 GCA_947165795.1 uncultured Treponema sp. | reverse complement strand
ATATAATCAAAAAAGAAATTCTAAACTTCATTTTTTTTCTCCATGCCGCCCGCAGATTAAAAGTATTTTTCATGAACCTGTTCAAGCTGATTGTCTGTAATATGAGTATAGATTGTCGTTGTAGACAAATCTGTATGTCCCAGAAGCTCCTGAACGGAACGCAAATCTGCACCGCCGGAAAGCAGATGAGTCGCAAAACTATGGCGCAAAGTGTGAACTTTTGCCTTTATTCCGCTTTTTACTTCCAGTTCCTTAAACTTTTTCCAGACACCTTTTCTGGAAATTCCTTCTCCCCTATAATTTACAAAAAGTTCAGCTACGTTTTTTCCCTTTGTAAGGATTGGACGAACTTCCTGTATATAAACCAGAAGCTTTTCTAAAGCCCGGTTTCCAAAAGGAATTATTCTCTCTTTATCTCCTTTTCCATGAACAAGAATAAGCATTTCATCAAGATGAAGATTTGCTACAGTTAATGTACAGGCTTCTGAAATTCTTAATCCGCAGGAATATATTAATTCAAAAAGTGCATCATCTCTTTTTCCCAAATCTGTAGAAACATCTATACAGGAAAGCAGGGAATCAACCTCTTCTACAGAAAGAACTCCGGGAATATTTTTTGTAATCTTTGGTTTATCCAGCAAAAGTGCATGATTTTCTTCCCAATAATTTTTTCGCACAAGATAATCGCCAAGACTTCTTATTGCAGAAATATCTTTTGCAAGTGTATATTCCGTACAATCGCCGGTACGACGCATGGTAAAATAACTGATTAAATCATTTACAGAAACATCGCGCAGCTTTATTCTTTGCCTTGCCAGAAAATCAAAAAACTCTTTCGCTGAAATTTTATAAGTCAGAGCAGTCAGCTCAGATTTTCGTCCTACAAGAATTAAATCTGAATAAAAATGATTCAAGAATTCATCTGAAGTCATAACTTATAAAATTACAGTTCCCAGTCAGTTCCATTCTGAAAATTAATCATCAGAAAGTTTTATTGTTTTTCCAAATTCCATTTTATTCCAGATTGCAGGCTGAGTTAAATCAGCAGGATTGGAATTAAATCCGCTTGGAGGTGTAAACTGTTTATAGCTTGTCTGATTATAATCTTCGTTAGAAAAAAGTCCGTCTGCAAGAGAGCCTGCTTCCGGTTTCTTTTCTGCAGGATTTGTATTTGCAAAATCTTTTTTAGAAACAAAAGAAGCATAAGAAGTTGAATTTGACAGAGACTGAGAAGAACTTTTTCCATTCAGGATTTTATCAAGATCGCTGGCTGCAACTACGTTTTCCGGTAAAGTTTTCTGTTCTTCTACTACCGGTTCAGCAACAGGAGCTGCATCCTGCTGTTCTGAAGTTTCAAAGCCTGTAGCAATTACTGTAACGCTTACGCGGCCTTCCATTTCCGGCTGAGTAACCTGTCCCCAGTACATGTTATAGTCAGGGTCGGCAGAAGCCGTAACAATCTTACAGATTTCGCCAACTTCGTTAAGTGTAATTTCTTCAGAAGCACAAATATTAATGAGAAGATTCTTTGCACCGTCAATTTTTGAATTTTCGAGCATTGGATTATGAATTGCGTTATAAGCAGCATCGGTTGCACGGTTTTCGCCTTCGCCAATACCAATTCCAAAAATTGCATTTCCCTGTCCTGCCATTGCATTTCGAACATCGGCAAAGTCTGTATTTACATCTCCAGGACTTGTAATGATATTTGAAATACCTTCTACTCCCTGGCACAATACTTCGTCTGCTTCGCGGAATGATTCTTTTACAGTAAGGTTTTTATCGATATTCTTAAAAAGCTGTTCATTTGGAATTACAATAAGAGAGTCAACCTGTCCATGAAGTTTTTCAAGGCCCTGCTTAGCCTGACGCATTCTTACGTTTCCTTCAAACTCAAATGGAGTTGTTACAACTGCAACAGTAAGACAGCCAAGCTCTTTTGCAATGCGCGCAACTACAGGTGCAGAACCGGTTCCTGTTCCACCGCCCATTCCTGCAGTTATGAAAACCATATCTGCACCGCGCAATACGTCTGTTATTAATTCTTTATCTTCTTCTGCAGACTGTTCACCAATTTCCGGTCGTCCACCTGCTCCCAGACCTTTTGTTACTTTCTGACCAATTGCAAGTTTTGTAGGAGCATTTGATTTTCCCAACGCCTGTAAGTCTGTGTTAAGTACAATAAAATCAACATTACTCAATTCTCTTGTAATCATACGGTTCACAGCATTTGAACCGCCGCCGCCACAGCCTACAACCTTAATTACAGTTGGGCTTCTACCATCCATTGTCTCTGTTTCATCATCAACAATTGAAATTCCAAGATTTCCCATATTTCCTCCCACAAAATCTTAGACTTTTAAGCTTCAAATTTAATTAATATATTTAAAAAAGTGATTTTATAATTTTCTTAAAAAATCCCTCTTCCTTCTTTTTCTTATCTCCTGACGAAGAATACTTTTTAACTTTATGACGTGTATCGCGTTTGTGTGCAAGAGATTTATTTGCAAGCACAAGTCCAATAACCGTTGCAAAATCCGGTCTTCTGTAATCTTCTTCTACGCCGCCCAGACTTTCCGCCACACCAAGACGAACTGATGAAGTTCTGCATACCTGCTGTGCAAGTTCACCTGCACCTTCCACCATTGCGCCACCCCCGGTAAGAATTATATTTCCAGAAAGCTGCTTGATTGAATCATTTGTATTTTTCTGAATGGCTGTTTTTACCATTCCAAAAATCTGTTCCATTCTTGCCTGAATAATCTGGCAAAGCTGAGACTGCATTATAACCTCAGGAGGTCTTCCGCCAACTCCAGGAAGAATAACTTCCATATCATTTTCACTTGTAATCATTGGAAGGAAACAGCAGCCCGATTCTACTTTAATTTTTTCTGCGGTTGCCACAGAAATTCCCGTAACGATTGCAATGTCGTTTGTTACAAGATTTCCACCTACAGGAATAGAAGCTGTACTGATTGGTGAACCGTTAATTAAAACAAGAACGTCTGTCGTTCCGGCTCCAAGGTCAATTACAATTGAACCAAGTTCCATTTCATCCTGATGGCATACAGATTGAGTCTGTGCAAGAGTTTTGAGCATTACAAAGTCTAAAATATAATCTGCACGCTGAATGCAGGAACGGATATTCTGAATAATAGATTTAGCAGCAGTAACAATATGAACTTCTGCTTCGAGACGGGTTCCCATTCTGTGGATTGGATCTGTAATTCCGCCTACCCCGTCTACAATATAATTCTGAGGAATTACGTGAAGTTTTTCTCTATCGTCGGTAACCTTTACAGCTGTAGCACATTCAATTACACGTTCTACATCTGCCCTGGAAATTTCTTTTGTAGCTTTTCCCGAACTTGAAACAGGAACTGTACCTCTTGAATTAAAACTTTCTATCTGAGAGCCGCCTATTGCCGTAATAACAGATTCAACAGTTGTTCCCGCATTCTGTTCTGCGGCATCGATTGCGGCTTTAATTGCAGTTTTTGCATCTTCTATATTTACTATAACGCCATTTCTTAAACCTGCAGATTTTACCGAAGAAGTTCCAGCAATAGATACTTCTCCTGTCTGAGCATCGACTTCTCCTATAGCAACTCTTATTACACTTGTTCCAATATCAAGTCCAACAATTTTTCCGTCTGCCATCCATTTCCCCTAAAAGATGTAATCAGTTCATTGTATAGGAAACTGAACCATAACGTAAATCTATTTTATCAACTTCAGTTCCAATCTGATTTACAACATCAAGTACTACTATCATATACTTTAACGCGTCTTCATTCAATGAGCGATCGGTACGAACTTTAACTTTTGAGTGAGAAGGAATGATTTCCAGTTCATAATTTCCAAAATCATTCGGTAATACGCAGATTTCAGAAATGCTTGCAAAGTATTTTTGAGGCAAGCTGTTAATATTTGCAATCTGATCAAAAAGGGGCTTATAAATATTTGGAATTCTCATTCCCTGTGCCATATATTCTACAGGAACTCCCGAAATAATTGGAATTACTGAATCTGTATTATTATTTACTTTTCCCTTAAAAAGAACGCCGTTTCTGTCTATCTGCACAGGAACTGAATGACCTTTATCCATAACGAACATTACAGCAACCGGAGTTCGTTCCTGTATCTTAATAAGAATTTTATCAGGGAAATGTTTTTCAACGCTGACTCTGTCTATTCCGCTGTCTGCCGAAATGAGTGTTACAGCAGTTTCAACATCAAAATTCAACCATGAAGTGCTGTTCATAGGGAACAAAAGAGAAGCTATTTCTTCCGGACTATATGAGCTATTTCCCGAAATT
>CAMVBP010000170.1 GCA_947165795.1 uncultured Treponema sp. | reverse complement strand
TGCAACATGAATTCCATAAGAATTTTGAGTAACACCGTCTTTTACTTTACGCAAAAATACTACAGCTCCATTTTCTTCGCGGACATCCATACAAAGCATTCTTAAGGCAGGATGCTCCATTCTGGAAAGTTCATGATAATGAGTTGCAAATAAAGTCCTGCATTTTATTGTATCCAGCAGATATTCAGAAACAGCTCGGGCAATTGCAAGCCCGTCTTCTGTAGAAGTTCCGCGCCCTACTTCGTCCATAATAACAAGCGATTTTCTTGTAGCAGCATTCAGGATATTTGCAGTTTCTGTCATTTCTACAAGGAAGGTTGATTCTCCTTTTGCAAGATTATCAGATGCGCCGACACGGCAGAAAATTCTATCTACAAGACCGATTCTTGCTTTAGACGCAGGAATATATGAACCTGTTTGCGCAAGTAAAGCAATCAAGGCATTCTGGCGCAGATATGTACTTTTTCCCGCCATATTCGGACCGGTAATTAAATCAAAAGAAGGTGAATCATCATTTTCGCTGGAAAGCATGCTGTCGTTTGGAACAAACTCGCCTACAGGAAGATGTTTTTCTACCACCGGATGGCGTCCGTCTTTAATGTCAAAAATTGTTGAATTTTCAAGCTCGGGTTTTGTCCAGCCGTGTTCAATTGCCGCATAAGCAAGCGAAGAACATACATCAGTATCTGCAATTTCGCCCGCAATCTGCAAAAGATAATTTATGTATTGGTGAAGTTCTGTTCTTATTTCTACAAACAAATCTCTTTCAAGCTCAAGTATTTTTGTAGAAGATTCATTGAGCTGCATTTCCAGAGACTGAAGTTTTTCTGTTGTGTAACGGTCTCCATTTACAAGCGCACGCCTCATAATAAAATGAGGAGGAACTGCAGAAAGCTTTCCTTTGCTGACTTCTATAAAATATCCGAATGCATTTGTATATTTTATTTTTAAGGTTGAAATTCCTGTGTTTTTACGTTCCTCTTCTTCATATTCATCAAGTACGCTGTTAAAATTGTCATGAATTCCGCGCCAGTAATCCAGATCCTTTGACCAACCGCTTTTAATAATTCCACCGTCTGTTAATGAAGTAGCCGGATCATCAAGGATTGCATTTTCAATCATATTGCAGATTTTCAATGACTGTTCATTATCTACAAAAGAAAAATCATAATTTGTAAGATAGCCTTTTATTTTATCCCAATACTCAAGGCTCTGTCTTAAGGCCTGCAAATCTTTAGCATGTGCCTTGTCCATTGCAATACGGCCTGTAAGTCGTTCTACATCTAAAATTGATTTTAAATCTGAATTTATTTTTGAAAGAAGATTTCTGTCATTATAGAATTTTGAAATTTTCTCCTGCCGCTCAACTATCGGCTCTAACTGAGTTAATGGAAATAAAAGCCATTTTCGTAAAAGACGTGAGCCCATTGCTGTCTGTGTGTAATTAACACAGTCAAGCAAAGAATAAGCCGAAGTTCCATCCCTCATATTTTCTGTAATTTCAAGATTCTTTCTGGAGCTGTTGTCCATAATCAAAAAATCAGAGTCTGAATATTTTTTAATTGATGAAACATGAATTAATTTTGCATTTGCAGTTTTTTCAAGATAATCAAGAAGGAAGCCTGCCGGAACAATTGCAGGATCATTTTCTTCCATTCCAAAAGCTTTAAGATTAACTGTATTAAATTGCGCGGTAAGTTTTTTAAAAGATAATTCAAGAGAAAAATCCCAGTCCGGATAATAAGAAACCGAAAGATTTGTATTCTGCGCAATTGTTTCTTTTATGACATCATTGTTTTTTAAGGAGTTTGGAAGCAAAAGCTCTCTTGGTTTTGCCCGGTTTAATTCCTTATTAAAATATTCAGCCATTTTGCTGGCCGGCCAGGTTGTAACCTGAAAGTCAGATGTTGTAACGTCTATAAAAGCAAATGCAGCCTGAGCTTTTGTTATGCTTAAGGCTGCCAGAAAATTAGCATTATTTCCATCCAGGTATTCACTTTCTATAGCTGTTCCCGGAGTAATAATTTCTACAACTTTTCTTTCGGTAATTCCTTTTCCTGCTGCGGGAACATCCCCAACCTGTTCGCAAATTACAATTTTTTTACCCAAGCGTAAAAGACGGGCAATATAAATTTTAGATGCATGGTAAGGAACACCGCACATAGGCCTTCCGGCTCTATGTGTTAATGTAAGATTTAATAATCTGGAAACTTCTTTAGCATCGTCTTCAAACATTTCATAAAAATCACCAAGTCTGAAGAACAATACTTCATTTTTATACTTTTCTTTAATTCCCCGCCATTGAATCATCATCGGGGTATCTGACTGAATCTCCGGCATGGAAAATTAATAACCACCTAATTCAGAAATAACCTGATTTGTAATATCTACAGAAGAGCTGTACCACAAGATGGAATTTGCATCCTGAAGGCTTAAAATCATACTATAACCGCCGCTCTCTGCTATTTTTGCAAGTACGTTGTAAAGCTTCTTGTAAAAATCATCAGAAGTCTGCAGGGTTTTCTGCATAGTCTCTAATTCAACATTCTTTGCATTTGCATATTCTGTAATATATTCTTTTTTCTTTGTAATTTCTGCTTCAATCTTTAATGCAGCACTGTCGTTTCCTGAATTAACATATTCAAGACGCTTCTGCTGCAATTCATTTAAAGCATCTGTCTGCTTGTTGATTTCTTCCTGAAATTCAGCCTTTTTCTTTTCGTAATTTCTGATTGCAGTTGAATTTCTATAATAAGCATTATAAACCTTTGAAGTATCTACAACGCCGAATTTTGTAATCTGCTGAGAATACATTTTTGCAGAACAGAACAGAACTAATAAAATTGCAAAAAATTTAATATTTGATTTCATAACAAAACTCCAATTGTTTCTGTAATTTCACTGAATATCTCTATTTTAGCGATTTACGATATTATATGAAAGTACCAGCTGGAACGGCAGAGTATGCCATTCATCTTCAAAAACTTTTCCTCTGAACGTAAAGAGAATGTGCAATGGGAACTGCTGAATTAAGAAGCGGACTCCAGGTCCCCAGCTAAAGTACCAGTCTTCTGTTTTTGGCATAAGACTGTGCTTTAAGTCCGGTTTTGTATAAGCGGCATCAAAGAATCCACAAATACCGATTATGCTTGGAATTACCGGTAATCTAAGTTCAAGCTTATTAGAAAGCATGAACTGTCCGCGGGAAGAAGCAAATGCACCTGTCCAGCCGCGTCCGTTAATCAAACCGTCTATATAAAGTTTATTTGAATCGCTTAAACTTGATTTATCTGTCGGCAATACAAAAGAAACTCCTGTATAACCTGCAAGAACAAGCTTAAATGTCCAGAAATCTGAGAATGAGAATTGAGCCAATTTAGCATAACCTTCAAGTTTTGTATCGCTTCTCATAAAGAATTCTTTTTCTACAGAAGGAAGAATACCATAACATGCAACTCTTTCGTTTGCAAACCATCCTTTTGAAGGCTCATACATAAAGTCTCTGTTATCAACAGAAATACTTGTAAATATAGAATTCGAAAGTCCAAGTCTGTTTTCATAGAAAGAAAGACCGGTATTTACAGGAACATTAAGGCTTGCATCATATGCATTATACTGCAGGGAATTTGTAAGACCGCCTGCTAAAGTAATGATAGCATAGTTAGGATACCATCTTCTTGAAAGAGCAGAAGAAAGAGTTGCCGAATAATTGTCGTAAGACATACTCAAAGCACCTTGCTCCAAAGTACCTGTAAAGCTGTCGAAGAATAACTGAGAAGAATATGTTTTTTCATGCGAGAATGCTAAGTTTTCGCTCCAGGCAATCGGTAAATCACCAACCCAGCTCTGACCATATCCTAATTCAAACGACTGATTATCAGAAGCAAGTTTTACGGCTGTAGAAACTGTTCTTCCTTCACCAAAAAGGTTAGTATTTTCAACGTTTGCAAACAGAGAAATTGGCAGTGCATTAGATTCAGTAACGCCTGTAAATGTCAAACCAAACTGAACGTTTGCAGTTGACTGCTCTTCTACAGTCCATACAAGATCTACAAGGTTTTCTTCGCTTCCAGGACCAGGTTCCGGAATAATACTTGAAAAGTACTGAAGGTTCATTAAGTTTCTGAAGGCATTTATAATACTGTCCTGAGAGAATACATCTCCCGATTCAATAGGAATTTCCCTTCTGATTACATATTCCTTTGTTTTTGTATTTCCCTTAATGACAATGTTTTCTATATGCGCTCTTGAATTTTCTATAATTCCAACTTCATAAGAAATTTCGTTTTTATCTGTATTTTTTGTTGTAATTGGATAGAACTCAATACCGGCGATGCAGATTTCCGCAAACACGGACGCGACTGTAGCCCCAA
>CAMVBP010000169.1 GCA_947165795.1 uncultured Treponema sp. | reverse complement strand
TGCGGTTTACAGAAAGTGGCTCTGGGAAACAGTCGCGGCTAACAGCTACGATACCAATCTTAATTTTTGGTTTGTTATTAATCATTTATATACTCCTATAAAAATTATTTACTCTTAGAAATATCGATATTGACTCCAGTCAATCCAACAAAAGCGCCGGCTTTTGCTTCGCTTGAATCCGGATGAGCGATGAGCCACTTGTTGCGTGCCCAAAGAAGCTTATCTTCAAAATCAATTTCTTTAATGGCAGGTTTTTCTGTATTTGTGTCCTTTGGAAGAACGATAATTACACGGAAACCTTCCTTAGAAACTTCGCCATTCTTTACTGCAGTACATGGTGCATAGTGAAGGGTTGTTTCATAAACCTGAACAACAGTTCCTTTTGGAACATAGAATGCTTCTACAGCATTTGTATTCAATTTTCCGTTTTTAACAGACTGAAGAGGTGCAAGAAGAAGAACAATGTCATTAGAAGGAATGTTAAGTTCAGAACCACGATGCCATTCAAGACAATTAAGTTTTGTGTTGTTACCGTTGCAGTAACCTACCTGGATAGGCATTCCGCCGTAAGCATTGTCGCTGAATTCCTTGGCGATAGGAAGGCTTTCAAGACCAGCATCACCAGGTTCATAAATTACAGCATTGTCCGGCTTTTTTGTAGTGTCGTCCAGTTTTTTGAGAAGGTCTGTTACATCATAACCTGTAAGAACCTTTCCATACTTTTCAAAACTGTGACTAAAGACAGATTTAATTCGCATGTTTTTTTACTCCTATATGTTTTCCGCGATCATTTTGACTGTAAGCGCCATCAAAAAAAAATCGCAAAAACGCTCATTTTCATTCTATCACTGTAATCAGAAAAATGCACTAAGAAAAATGTCTTAATCTGTAAATATTGAAAATCACTTTCTTTCTATATATAATAACAAAAAAAAATAACAGAGGACTTTATGAGCGAAGAAATTCAGTACACAGACATAAACAAAAGTTTTGAAGCGGCCCTTGAACGCAGCCGAAAAATCGAAGAAGATTTAACAAAAAATCCAAAAAAATACCGCGTTTTGACTGGTGACCGTCCAACAGGCCTTTTACATATCGGTCACTACTTCGGTTCGCTTCAGAACCGCGTTCGCCTTGCAAATATGGGCGTACCGACAATGATTTTAATTGCAGACTATCAGGTTCTTACAGACCACGATGCATTCGATAAAATCAGTCAGAATACAAAGCAGCTTGTTATTGACTACCTTGCTGCAGGAATTAATCCGGAAAAGCAGGATGTAATCATTTATCCACACAGCTATGTACCTGAGTGTAACCAGCTTATGATTCCATTCCTTACTTTGGTTTCAAATGCCGAGCTCAGCCGTAACCCGACTGTAAAAGAAGAAATTGAATCTGCAGGCCTTAAGAACGTAAATGCCGGAATGTATACATATCCTGTTCACCAGGCATGTGACATTCTTTTCTGCAAAGGAAACGTTGTACCGGTTGGAAAAGACCAGCTTCCACACCTCGAAATGACACGTACAATTGCAAACCGCTTCAATAAGAAGTTCTGTACAGATATGGGAAAAGAACCTGTATTCCCGGAGCCACAGGCATTGCTTTCTAAGACTCCAATGATTCTTGGATTGGACGGAAGTCAGAAAATGTCTAAGAGCCGCGGAAACGCCGTTATGCTTTCTGCAACAGAAGACGAAACTGCAAAGCTCATCAAAAAGGCAAAGACAGACCAGGACCGCAACATCACTTATGATCCTGTAAACCGCCCTGAAGTTGCAAACCTTCTTATGCTGATTTCTCTTTGTACCGGCGAAGAACCTGCTGCAATTGCTGCACGCATTGGAGACGGCGGCGGCGGAATGCTCAAGAATACACTTACAGAAGCACTCAACGAAAAACTCCGCCCATTGCGCGAAGAACGTGCCCGTCTTGAAAAAGACCCGGAGTACATCAGAAAAGTACTTCTCGACGGTGCCGCAAAAGCCCGCGAGATCGGTATTAAAACTTTGGAAGAAGTTCGCGAAAGAATGAATATGTGCATTTAGTTCAAATGAATTATTGAGCACATAAAAAAACGACAGCACATAGCGGCTGTCGTTTTTTATTTAACTGCAGTATTAAAGTTCTTTTAACATCTTTTTGCATTTATACATATTTTTATCGGCACGCTCAAATACACGCATAAAGCTTCCGTCATTACCGGCCTTAAATGAAGAAAAGCCGCTCGCAATTATTACGCCGTTTTTCTTCTTTTCTTCCAGAATTTGCGCCGTAAATTTTTCCATAATGGTTTTATGATTTACGTAATCATCACCTCTTATAATTGTAACAAATTCATCGCCGCCAATTCTAAATACAGGACTGTGCTTAAAATACTTGCATATAATTTTACAGGCCTCTTTTATATATTCATCGCCTTTTTCATGCCCCAGAGTATCATTAATTTTTTTGAGGCCGTTTAAATCAAAGACAGCTACACCAAATTCACTTATTTTTTCATCTGCAATCAGCAGTTCAGTTCTTCCTACTTCATCAATATACGATGCCTTATTTTTTACGCCGGTAAGAGGATCCGTATAAGCCAGATGACGCGCAAAACCAAGTTCATATTCCTGAATCTGTTCTTTTTGAATTAATTCTTCAAGAAGCTTTCTTCTCTCTTCTTTTTCATCTTCAAGAACAAAAGTACGAAGCAAACATAAACCGAGCATTAAGCCAATTGAATAAAAAGGCATAAATGGATAAAAAGCCTGAAGAACTATAGAAATAGTCATGGCAAAACCGAAAAATCCTATAGTTCTATGCCTTGCTTTTACCATTCCTTTACTTTTTGCAGTTACAACAAGCATGTAGATTGTAGTTAAACAGAACAGACCAATTTGAATTAAAAGATTTATAAATCTGGCTATTGAAGTGTGATATTCGCCGTTTGAATCAAAATAGAAAACAAACGGAATAAATAAATTAATCACAAGAATTACAACTTCGTAAATAAATATTATTATTCCAGACCAATAAAGAAGTTTTGAAAACCAGTTTTTCTCATCCAGATAAGCAATAACATAACGGGTCCATAAAAATACAGACAGCATCATTGTTACAAAAAATAAATTGGTATCAATGTATGCAAATACTTTTATTTTTAGTGCATAAAAACCGCCCCATAGAATATCTGCAAGATAAAAAATCAATACACTGATAATAAACCATCGATAAGAAACGAAAACCTTTGAAAAGTTTTTTTTGGTTAAATCTTTTAAAACATCATAATTCGATATGATAAGGACAAGGAATGCAAGAATTCCAATACTTGAATAATACAAACTGAATTTTCTCCCCTGAAAAAAAGAATTCTGTATAAGTATAACATATCTTTTTATAATTTCAAAAAACATTAAAAAAAGATTATTGACAAGAAAATTTATAAAGAGTATGCTTATATGCATAAAAGCAAAACAGTTGCCGCTATACGAATGCTGCTACAAAAGCTTTTATGGAGGAAAAAATGTCTGATAATACCAGCCGCGAAATACCTGCATGGGCAAATGAAATGCCGGAAGGAAGTTTTATTTCTTACCAGCCGACATACAAAGTCGGTGAATATTTTAATCGATTTCATAAAGATTCCGGAAAGGAACTCAACTACTATTTTTATGATCCGACAGAACACGGTTATGAAAAAGGGAAAAAATATCCTCTTTTAGTTTTTATGCATGGAACTTCCAACGCGCTGGAAGGAGATGTCTGTATTAATTATTCCGGCGCAGAATTTTATTCAAAAGAAGAATATCAGAATAAACTTGGCGGTGCATACATTTTAATTCCTCTTGCGCCGGAATACCGCAGCGACGATGGAAGAGTGCACGGAAACTGGAACGAAATTGAAACAAAAGCTGTGTATGAAGTCGTATGTGAATTTATAAAAAAACATACTGAACAAAATGGCGGAATAAGTAAAAAAGTAATTCTTGGAAATTCAAGCGGTGGTTCTATGACGCTTAGAGTAACTTATGATTATCCTTCATTTTTTAATATTGCCGTTCCAATGGGCGCGCCAGAAATTCCTGACCCAAAACTTTTTGATTTATATGATGAAAATGATGTTCATCTGTTTTTTGCAATCGGAAAACATGACGAAGTAAATAATTTTAATGAAAACGTCGTTCCCCTTTTGCCAAGAATGCAGCGCATGAAACATGTTTTTATATATACACCAGACTGGGTCTACAACGGAGATCATGGAATTGCTTCAATCAATTTTGGATATGAAATGGGTCAGCATTGTATAATTAATCCAATGCACTGCAACTTAATGTTCGATGACGGAACTCCAATGGAACCGCGCCTGCCTGAAGGCGTAACCGGCTGGCTTGCAGAAGCTCTGAAAGAATAATTTAGACT
>CAMVBP010000168.1 GCA_947165795.1 uncultured Treponema sp. | reverse complement strand
CCACGGCTTGTAACTCTGTTATAGCGGTCGAACGGTTCCCAGCAGAAGCCTCTGTCTCCATAGGTTGGAACAAGAAGAACATAAGGAACAATTCTGTTTGGAATGTTTTTATGAATTCGGTGGAATACACCAGGATCAAGGCTTTCAATCCAGCGAAGAACTTCTATTACATTTTCGCGTGTACCTGTACCCTTTTCCGTACAATGGTAAAATTCTCTTGTAAAAATCGGGAACTGATTACCACGACGACCGATTGTCATTTTTGCCATCTGGCGTACTGTCTCAAATTCAAGTTTTACAGCTTCGCTATCGTTTGTCATGGAAATAGCATCGCCGCCGTTTGCTGCAAGCTTATCCGAAACGCTGTCTACAGAAGCTTTTGCTTCCTGAACTTCTACAAGTGCCTTTGAAAGCTCCTTGTCGTTTTTAGAAAGCCTGTGAAGAATATCTGTAATTTCAGGGAAAAGCTTTCTCTGCAAGTCGGTATAAGACTGTCTGTGAGGATCGAGTCCCATAATCGGCTGATGTTCACATAAATCTTCTATCTTATTTTTTAATTCAATTTCAAGTACATTACGTTCATTTTCTTTTAAGCCCAAAAGGTTTTCTGCACTCTGAAGCTTTCCAGAGTTTTTTGACTGAAGCTGCATAAGACGTGACTGCTCTGCCATAGCCATCTGGTCAGCAGTCATATTTGCAGTTCTTGTCTGTTTTTTTTCATCTGTTGCAGAATTTCCCATTCGTCCGGAAGCAATTTCTTTAAACCATTCATCTACATAAAGAATAGGTTCTTTTGCCGTATTTTCAAAAATGATTTTAGAAAAATAATCCTTTGTTTCTGCCTTAAACAAAGAAGGAAGCAGAACACCAAAACGAACAAGCATTCTTTTTGGCATTGGCGCAGAAGGATTAGACATTTTTCCAACCATTCCGCGAAGAAGCTCCCAATAAGCCGTAACTATCTGCTGACGGTAAACCGCACGGTCTTTTGGATCCTGACAGGTCAAATACTTTGAAAGCACCTGATGAACGCGCTGTGCCGACTGATTTTCGCCGGTAAGCGCAGTTTTATAATAAGAAGGATCAGAAAATACAGGAGAAGGAGTATCGTTTACAAGTTTAGGAACAGGTTCAAAACATTTCTGGCTTAAATCTGCCTCATGAATATTTTTTTCCTTTTTTTGATTTACAACTTCATCAACTGATTTTGTAAAAAGAGATTTTCTATTTGTTGGAATTGAATCTACAGAAAATTCCTTTGAATTTGTATCAATTTGAGTGGGATGAGAATCATCCTCAACAGCACTTGCAAGAATTGCTTCAAGCTCCATATCAACAGAATCCGACATCGTTATAATCCTTATTTAGTTTTTCTCTTTCAAGTTATTATCTTTATATTATAAGGCATGAATTAACTATTCGCAAGAATGAAAGTTATTATATTTTTCTGAATCTATTGAAGCTATTTTCTTTCCCGTATGACAAGGCTTGTATATCCTTTTTCCTTCAGCTGCTTTTCCATATTCTGAACTTTATTCCATTCAACTGCCTTTATAACAACCCTCGTAACTTCATCTGTTTTTTGAAAAACAATATCTGAAAATCCTTTATCGTAAAGCTGCTGTGCAAAGTTTTTGGCATTATCATAAGAAGAAAAAGAAGCAACCTGAATATCCCATAAGGTTCCGGAAACAAGCTTTGAATAATCAAATGAAGAAGTTTTTGAAGTGGCTGAAGTCTTAGTTGAAGAAGATGCATAAGCCGCAGGATAAGTATTTTTCATCATCTTTTGAGCTTTTTGAGCAGTCTGCAGACTCTGCTTTGAATGCGAAACAGATTTTACAATTTCTATATCAACCTTTGTTGTTCCGCTTTTAATCATATCAAGCTTAACGGCAGCTGCTTTTGAAAGATCCACTTCTCTATTCAGTACAAAAGGTCCGCGGTCATTAACCCGCACATTAACCGACTTACCGTTAGCCCTGTTTGTAATTTTTAAAACAGTTCCAAACGGCAAAGAAAGATGCGCACAGGTTAAATCATACATATTAAAAATTTCACCGCTCGAAGTTTTCTTTCCATGGAAATCTTCTGCATAATAAGAAACCGTTACATTTGTCTTATAAAGAGAAGCAAACGAAAACGAAACATTAAACAGAATTAAAAAAATTACTAAAAATCTTTTCTTTAACATACTTTATTGTCGGCATAAATGGAAAAAAAGTGTAAAATGCTTTTTATGAATCTTCTATCCATCAAAGAAATTTCAAAAATCGGAAGAGAAAAACCTTTATTTGAAAACGTAACCTTCGGCCTTCAGGAAAATCAGAAAGCCGCATTAATAGGAAGAAACGGAAGCGGAAAATCAACTCTTTTAAATACAATTGCGGGAGTTCTTTCGCCTGATTCCGGAGAAATTGTTTTTAACCGCGAAGCAAAAATTGCATTTCTTCCGCAGGAACCGGTTTTTAATTCCGAAGATACAATTGCAAAACATATTTTTAATTCAACCTCTGAAAATCTAAAAATAATTGAACGCTACGAAGAGCTTTGCGAAAAAATGTCGCTGAACAATCTTTCCGAAGCTTTAAAACAGGAATATGAAAAAATCCTTACGCAGATGGATTCAAAAAATCTGTGGAATTATGAAAGTCAGGTAAAATCTGTTCTTCAAACTTTAAAGATAAATGACATGAACAGAAAAATGTCTACTTTAAGCGGTGGAATGATTAAAAAGGTTGCGCTCGCTCAGGTTTTAGTTGATGACACAAATATTCTTCTGCTCGATGAACCGACCAACCACCTTGATATTCAGACAATTTCCTATCTGCAGGATTATCTGGCAAAAACAAAACGTTCGGTTCTGATGGTAACTCACGACCGCTACTTCCTTGATTCTGTCTGCACGACAATTTATGAACTTGATAAAGGAAAGATAAAGCTTTACGAAGGAAATTATTCCTCTTATCTGGAAAAGAAAGAAACCGAAAGGGAAATTTTAATCAACACGGAAAGAAGAATTGAATCTGTTTTGCGTTTTGAACGTGAATGGCTTTTAAGAGGTCCATGCGCACGCGGAACAAAAATTAAGGCAAGAATTCAACGTGATGAGCAGCTTATTAACCGCGAAAAATTTCATGAAGATTCAGGCTTTACATTTGAAGTAAAAGGAAGAAGACTTGGCGGAAAAATTCTTGAGCTTCATAAAATTTCAAAGTTTTTTCAAAAAGGCTATTCAACTCAATCAAAGGATTCGGACAAGCCTGTAATAAAAAATTTCAGCTATACTTTTTCCAAGGGACAACGAATAGGTCTTTATGGAGAAAACGGTTCGGGAAAAACAACATTGCTCAATATAATTACAGGAAATCTTGAACCGGATGAAGGCTACATTGTTAAAGGCGAAAATACTCACTTTGGCTATTACACACAGAATTTACAGATAAAAGATTCTTCACTTACTGTTCTGGAATATATAAAAGAAACAGCAGAACGCATGACATTAAATGAAGGCAAAAAAGAAGTAAGCGCTTCAAGGTTTTTAGAGGAATTCGGTTTTACAGGAAAAATTCAGCACTCGCCTTTATCGGGCTTAAGCGGTGGAGAACGCAAACGTCTTTATCTTGTAAGACTTCTTCTGGAAAATCCTAATTTCTTAATTCTGGACGAACCTACAAACGACTTTGATATTTTTACAATGAATCTTATAGAACAGTTTTTATTAAATTACGAGGGCTGTCTTTTAATTGTAAGTCACGACAGATATTTTATGGATAAAATTGCCGATTCTCTTTTTATTCTTGAAAACGACGGCAGCATAAGCGGTTTTGTCGGAAAATGCAGCGAATACATTGAACTTCAAAAAGAAGACAAAAAGGAAGCTGCACTTCAGCAGGAGCAAAAATCACAGGAGCAGAAACAGCTCTCTCAGCAGTCCATGCAGCCGCAGCCAGCACAAAAGAAAAAACTTTCGTATAAAGAGCAGCGAGAATTTGAAGAGCTTGATAAAGAAATTCCCGTTTTAGAAGCCGAAGCAAAATTGCTGGAAGAAAAAATGTCCGGAACAAATTTTGAAGAAATCAATAAAGCGCAGGTTCGTTATAAGGAAATTGAATCTCTTCTTGAGGCAAAATATGCTCGCTGGGAAGAACTTGCCAGCCTTGCTTAGAACTTATTTTTTTGAGCGTCTTGCAAGGAAGAGTATTGTTCCTATAAGCAGGAATAATACGATTATTACAAAGCTTGCAATATTTGCTACAAAGAAATCGAATCTTGCCAGAACCGCATAATTAATGAGCTTCAATACAAAATATGCAAGCCTGTAAAATTCAAAGGCAACGACAAAGAAAATCGGGAACGCAAACGCCCAGGTCAATTTAAAATATTGAGTAGGTTCAATTCTATTATTCCATGCAAACGAAGCTATAAGAATCATTACAACAATCATCCACAGTGCATACATAACTCTGTTAATAAAAATCTGGCCGTAAACTTCTTCTGAAAAACCATACATTTCAGACCGCTTAATAAGCTTATACAAA
>CAMVBP010000167.1 GCA_947165795.1 uncultured Treponema sp. | reverse complement strand
TCAGTCCTTAAAATCAGCCTAGTTAAAGTGTCCAATAATTGGGGTGCACTTCAAAATCAGACCGCTTAAAATTTAGTTTTATTTGCATTTTATAACAAAATGCTTAAATCAAATAATTTCCTTATAAATTATTTGATTATTTTCCCTGAACCTTATCCTTTTCTTTTTTGATTTTGTTATCAAGAACATCCATCATTTTGTTGAGGGCTGCTCCAAAATCAAAATCCTGGCCTGTAACATGAGCCTGTGTTCCCCATTTAAAATTTACGGTTGTATCAAAAGAATATTCTTTTTCATGTTTAATTTTTATAAGTAAATCAACAATTAAATCATCAGCATAGCCGATCCTTTTTAATTTTGATTCTATCATCTCTGATTGTTTCTTTTCGAGTGTAAACCCTACTGCATTAATTGATGGTGTCATAGTTTTCTCCCTGGAGTTCAATTTGAGCCTGCATACGCAGACTTTCAGCCGGATGACAATAAAATATCAGCCAACTGATTAATATATTAACATTGAATCTTTGAAAAAACAAATACATAATTAAAAAATTGCTTTTTTTCCCTAAAAAAAATGCGTATATACGTAAAACCTTCCGTTTTGCCTGAATTTTCAGCCGCGTTTTTTTCTATTGAAAAAAGTAATACTAATGTGTATAGTATATTTATGGCTGAAAAGAAATTTACAGTTCTAGATTTACTTGAACTTGAACTTTCAGGTCACGATGCACTTGATTTAAAATGTATTGCAGGGCGCCGTGGTCTGCCTAGAGCAATAACTGTTCCGGAGATTAACAGACCGGGTCTTGCTCTTTTTGGATTTTACGAATCTTTTTCCAGCGATCGTGTCCAGCTTTTTGGGCGCGGCGAGACAGCCTATCTTCAAAAATTAAAAAAAGAACATAATGTTGAATTAATTCAGAACTTTTTTACACCGCAAATGCCTTGCTGTGTTTTTACCTACAATCTTGAACCAACCGAAGCCTTCAGAAAACTTGCAGAAGAAAACTGCTGCCCGCTTTTGCAGACTTCACTTACTTCTACAGAATTTTCAAACAGATTAACCCGTGCTTTTTCAAATATTTTTGCACCGCGTCAAACTTTACACGGAGTTCTTGTAGAAGTTTATGGTATTGGAATTTTACTTAACGGACATTCCGGCGTTGGAAAGAGCGAAACTGCACTTGAACTTGTAGAACGCGGCCATCGACTCGTTGCAGATGATATTGTAGAAATCCGCTGTGTAAACGGAAACGTTCTTCTTGGACGAGGTGCAAATACAGTTGTAAGCCATCATATGGAAATTCGCGGACTTGGAATTATTAATATTTCGCAGCTTTACGGTGTCGGTGCAATTCGTGAACAGAAGGAAGTTCAGTTAATCGTTCAGCTTGAAGACTGGAATTCAAATAAAGCTTACGACCGCCTTGGAACCGATCAGAAATATCAGACATTGCTTGGCGTTAATGTTCCTGTTATTGAAATTCCTGTAAGGCCTGGACGAAACCTTCCAATTATTATAGAAGCGGCCGCTATGAATGAAAGGCTTAAAAATATGGGATATAATTCTGCTAAGGAATTCAATCAGAATATTCTTAGATGGATTGAAAATGGCGATACACAAAAAGTTTTTAATGGAAATGATGATTCATATTGACGGACTTTCTAAAAACTTTTAGATTGTTCAAAGTTAAACTGAGGCGTTAAACGCAAGGAAATTATTTTTATGGTAGAAAAAATTTTGACAGTACAGAATCGTGCAGGAATTCATGCAAGACCCGCTGCGATAATTGCTCAAACAGCAAATAAATTCGAAAGCGAAATTACACTTACACGAGATGATGCTACTGTAAATGCAAAATCTATTATGGGAGTAATTGCAATGGGAGCAGGATATAATACTCAGCTTACATTGCGTGCCGAAGGTTCTGATGAATCAGAGGCAGCTTCTGTTTTGGAACAGCTCTTTAACAGCCGTTTTGAAGAAGAATAATTTAAAAAATATATTTTGGGAGGTTCTATGAAAGAAATAACTGAAAGGCAGAAAGAGGTTTTAAGTTATATTTCAAATTATACTGATGAAAATTCATTTCCTCCTACTGTCCGCGAAATAAGTGATCATTTTGGAATTACAATTCGTGCAATTCAGGATCATATTATAGCCCTTCAGAAAAAAGGTTATTTGTCGCCGACTCAAAAAAGAGCCCGCTGTCTTAAAGTTATTTCTGATTTGAAAGAAAAAGAAGATTCACTTTATGTCGGCCAGGTTCCTCTTTTAGGTTCTGTTGCTGCAGGAAAACCTCTTTTAAGCGAAGAAAATCTTGATGGTTATGTGAATCTTACAGAACCTTTTGTTCGTCCTGGAAAAAGTTATTTTGCACTGCGCGTCCGCGGTGAAAGTATGATAAACGCAGGAATTCTTGATGGAGACCTTGCTGTTGTTGAACAGGCTTCTGTTGCAACAGACGGTCAGATTATTGTTGCTGTAATTGACGATGCTATAACATTAAAAAGATATTACAGGGAATCAGAAAGAATCAGATTACAGCCCGAAAATCCTGCATTTCAGCCGATTTACTGCACTGATGTAAGAATTGTCGGAATTCTTTCAAATATCGTAAGAACTTATTAAAAAAATGGCAAAGAAACTTCCAATTTATCTGTATACAGGTCCCGAGTTTGGTCTTAGAAATGATGCGCTTGACGAATTAAAAGCAGACTTCATTAAAAAAACAGGAACCGTAGACGAACATTCATTTTTTCTTATAGAAACTCCCTTAAACGAAGTAATGACAATTCTTCAGAATGGAACATTATTTTCTGACGGAGTTTTTATAGTTTGCAAAAATGCAGAGTTAATTAAGAAAAAAGACGAAATTCAAATGATTTCAGACTGGCTTAAAAATCCGGATGAAACCACTGCGTTAGTTCTTATTTCTGATGAAATTTCTGTAGATGCAAAATTAGAAAAATTAGTTCCCCCGGAAAACCGAAAAAAGTTCTGGGAAATGTACGAAGATAAAAAAGTTCCGTGGCTTATAAATTTCTTCAAAAAAAATGAATATTTTATTCAGACTGGCGCTGCAGAGCTTATTCTGGAAATGGTAGAAAACAATACTCAGGAATTAAAGGCTGAATGTTCAAGATTTTTCTATTGTTTTCCAAAAGGCACAGTTATTGATGAAGAAAAAGTAGAAGCAGTTTTAACTCATAACCGCGAGGAAAATGCATTTACGCTTTTTGCACAGCTTGCAGATTCTACAGAAGAAAGCTCTGTAAGGCTGGAAAAATCCCTTCAAATCCTTCAGAAAATCAGGCTTTCAAAAGAAAATTCGTCTGTAATGATTATTGCAGGGCTTGCTTCGTGTTTTAGAAAGCTTTCTTTGTGGCATAATTTTGGAGAAACAGCAATTACAAAGGCACTTATGCAGAAACAGTATAGAAGTGCCGCAAAAATATGGACGGTTGGTCAAACAGCAGCAATACTTGCAGTTCTTGCCAAAACCGATATGGAAATTCGTTCGCCAGGCGGCGCACAGATAGAAGACCTTCTTTTACAAAAAATGCTGTATGAGATTACTATAAAAAAGGGCGCGTCTATTGCGACAGCAGAATTTGATTAAAATTCCAGTTTATTAAGTAAATCTTTTAACGCTTTAATTTCTTCTTCAGAAAAAGTAGAACCTTTTCCCATTTTCTGATGATCCGGTGACCAGCTTCTTAAATCGTATTTTGCAGGTCTTCCTCCCCAAGAAACCATATTCAATTCAAGATTCCATCCGCCTTTACCTTCAGAAACTACACCCAAACTTTTTTCAATACTAAAAGTAAATTCGTCAGCCATAAAGCCTCCAAAAAGTATAAAATCTACTATAATTATCGTTGTGTGATTACCGAAAATATAGTAAAATATAAGAAGAAAAATTTATTTTTCAAAATGTGAGGTGAACATGAAGAAAGTTTTTGTAATCCTTCTTTCAATTTCCACAGTTTTGTTTTTTATTTCCTGCGGTTCAAAACCTCAGGAGGAAGACACAACTCCTACTTCCCCGATTGTTGAAGATACTACAGAAGATACAGTTGATTCGGGAGATGATTCTACGGAATCTGATGCAGATGCTTATGAAAAGATGCTTGCTCAGATTGATGATGCACGACGTCTTGCTTTAGAAGCAGGTGCAGATAAAAATGCAGCCGATGAACTTTCAAAGGTTGATGATTATTATAACAGCTTAAAAGATGACGAAGATGCATTAAAGCTCAACGGACCTTCTATCATAGAAAGATATAACCTTCTTACTGCATTTGCAAAAGCAAAAGAAGCTAAGAAAGAAATTGATGATAACGATTTTGCATCATACGATCAGAGAGATTATGATGCCGGTGTAAAATCATTGGAAAAAGCTCAGGCTGCATTCGATGATCTTGAAAACTGGGATCCATCTGCACTCGCTGCAGCTACCGATGCAAACGGAAAATTCCAGAATGTTCTTATTGTTGCATATAAAAAGCTTGCAAAGGCTGAACGCGAACTTGCTTACGAAGCAA
>CAMVBP010000166.1 GCA_947165795.1 uncultured Treponema sp. | reverse complement strand
TCCTTCAATATGCCAAGCTCTCTGGCATAATTATTAATCACACTTGTAAATACGCTCTTAAAGCCAGTAATGTGTGTTCCACCTTCTGAATTGTATATATTATTACAGAAGCCTAGGATAGTCTCATGGAATTCATTAATGTATTGAAATGCCACTTCAATTTCAATTCCATCAGTCTTACCTTCAAAATATATAATATCTGTTACAGCAATTTCTGCAAGATTACTTTTTCCATTGCTAACGCATTCATTATAATTTTTACCTGTAGATTCATAAGTGAATACTTTTGAATAAACATTAGAACCGGTTTTCATATTAATTGCATCAATCTCTGCCTTTAATATACAGGTATATGCTGATTTGTCTTCATTTGCAGTTACCGGCTGTTCAAAGGTAATTGTTCCGTAAAGAAGATAACCGTAAGCATCAGGACCAATAATATCATAGGTTTCACGGTACAATGTCTGAGGTTTTCCAATGTATTTACTTTCGCTTACAGGTCCGTTTCCAACAAGTGTAATTCCTTTTGTACGGAACTTAGACTGAATTTCATAAGAATTGTTTGAAGGATTTCCTTTTTCATTAAAATCCCAGATAAATAAAACTGCGCCTTTTGTAATAATATCTGATTTTACAAGATAATCTGCAGAAACGCTTTTTTCCATTGCCGCTGCAAGTGCTTCTTCAGAATCATTATATGGAGCAGGGTAGAAAATTACTTTTTCATTTGCGGCAAAAGTTGTCTGAGGAGCCGTAAAAGCTGCAAGTCCATTTTCATCTGTAATAATTTCTTTTGTATCATAATTAATAACTGAATCAGTTTTAGAAGCAGGATATTTAACTATTACAGAAAAATCAGAAACAGGATTTCCAGATTCATCTTTTACAGAAGCCGAAAAATTCTTTGCAAAAGATTTCTTTACATTTACTGCAGCCGGTGAACTTTCAATTTTAAAAGTTAGATTTTTGATTGATTCTTTGTAATTTTCAAGTTCAACTACAGCAGGATCTATTTCTTCAATAATTTCTATTTTTTCTACTTTTGAATTATTTGTATCAGATTTTGGAGTTGATTCGCAGGAAATAAAGCTGAATAAAGTCACAGATAAAAACAGTATGTGTGATTTTTTGATTAATTTCATTTTTTCTCTCTTTTAGATTAAATTCCTTCTAATTTTATTGTGAAATGCCGATTTTTACAATATATATAATGAAAAATTATAAAAAATTTGTTATAGTGGATCTTAATTATGAGTCGATGTACAAAAGCCTTTATTTACAAAGAAAATCTAAGAAATAATATTTTACAGATAAAAAGTCTTCTTTCGGAGAATACAAAAATTTGTCTTGCCGTAAAAGCAGACGGTTATGGACACAATGCAGTGCTTGCGGCAAAAATTGCACAGGAATGCGGTGTATCAAGCCTTGCAATTGCAACAGTTGACGAAGGTATTGAACTTAGAAAAAACGGAATTGAACTTCAGCTGCTTTTATTAAGCCTCTGCACTCCGGGCGAAATGGAAGAACTTTTTGAATATAATATTACTCCTCTTGTTTTTTCAGAGGAATATATCAACTGCATAAAACAAGCTGCCGTAAAATCAGGATTAAAAAATAAATTTGAAGTTCATCTTGCAGTTGATACTGGAATGGGAAGAATCGGCTGTTATCCTGAAGAAGCCGGAAAACAGGCAAGATTAATCGAAGATTCAGGAATTCTTCATCTTGGAGGAATGGCAACGCATTTTGCACTTTCTGATTCGCTTTCTTCAAAGGCACAGAAATTTACAAATCAGCAGTATGAAGCTTTTTGCCTTGCAGTAGAAAACGTAAAAAAAGAGGGAATTAATCCGGGTGTATGTTCATGTGCAAACAGCGCCGCAATTTTAAATAATCCTCAGATGCATTTTGATATGATCAGGGCCGGAATTATTGCTTACGGTTATTATCCTGATGAAATTACGAAGGAATATTTAAATTCAAAAGGTAAGAATGTTCTGCTCAAGCCTGTTATGTCTTTTGAAACTGAAGTCGTTGCAATCAGAAGATTTCCTAAGGGAAAATCAGCTTCGTACGGCTGCACCTGGAAAGCTAAAAAAGAAACGGACATTGCAGTTTTACCGGTTGGTTATGCAGACGGACTTTTAAGAAGATTTTCTCCAGGCTTAATGGTAACAATCAACGGAAAAAAATATCCGGTTGTTGGAAGAATCTGTATGGATCAGTGTATGGTCGATATCGGAAAAGATAATCCGGATGTAAAGCTTTGGGATAAGGTTCTTATTTTTGGCCCTGAAGAAAGCGGAGCCTTAACAACTGCCGATGATCTTGCCGAGCTGGGAAATACAATTTCTTATGAAGTTCTTACTTCTTTAAGCAAAAGAGTTGTTCGATACATAAAAGCATAATATAATATACTTAACTGACTGAATGCGATGAATAATTTCGCAGGTCGGAAGGAAAAGTATATTATGTTTTATGAAGCAAAAAATGCCCTTGTATTTAAAAAAGGCAATGAAACTTTAATGATTGAACCATGGGGAAAAGATTCTTTCCGCGTTCGTTCAACTCTTGAGCCTTCTTTTATTGATCATGATGTTGCACTCACAGAAAAAATTAATCATGGTACTGCAAAAATAAATGTTTACGAAGGCGGTGCTTCAATTACAAACGGAATCCTTGAAGCCAAGCTAAACAATAACGGTGTAATTTCTTTTTATAAAAATAACAGTCTTATTTTAAGCGAATATTACCGCATGTATGATCCGACTGCATCCAAGGAAAGCTGCGCCATAAAAATAATTAACCGTCAGTTCCAGGGAATAATCGGCGGTGATTATGAACTTACAGTCCGCTTTAATCCAAATGATGATGAAAAGATTTTTGGTATGGGACAGTATCCGTCTCCATATCTGGACATGAAGGGCTGTACTCTTGAACTTGCACAGCGTAACAGTCAGATTTCAATTCCATTTGCACTTTCGAATCTCGGTTATGGATTTTTGTGGAATAATCCTGCCGTTGGTCATGTTACATTTGCAAAGAATCTTACGGAATGGCATGCGCGAAGTACAAAAGAAATGGATTACTGGATTACAGCCGGCGAAACTCCGTCAGAAATTATTGAAAAATTTACTGCCGCTGTTGGACGGGCTCCGGCTCTTACAGAAGATTATCTTGGCTTCTGGCAGTGCAAGCTTCGTTACCGTACACAGGAAGAAGTTCTTTCTGTAGCCCGCCGTTATAAAGAAATGGGAATTCATCTTGATGTTATTGTAATTGACTTTTTCCATTGGCCGCGCCAGGGAGACTGGTGTTTTGATAAAGAATTCTGGCCGGATCCAAAAGCAATGTGTGATGAACTTCATGAAATGGGAACAAAGGTAATGGTAAGTGTTTGGCCGAATGTAGATAAAAAATGTTCTCACTTTTATGAAATGCAGGAAAAAGGTTATCTTGTAAGGACTGAACGTGGAAGCAATCAGACTTATGACTGGCAGGGCGACTGTCTTACCTTTGATGCAACAAATCCCGAAGCCCGTAAATATTTATGGAATATCTGTAAAAAGAATTATGCAGATTACGGAATTGATATGTTCTGGCTTGATAATTCAGAACCGGATTTTAATGTTTATGATTTTGCAAATTTCCGCTATCAGATGGGAAACGGCCTTCAGTGTTCAAATATATATCCGCAGATGTACAGCAGGTGCTTTTATGACGGAATGAAGGCAATGGGAAAAACAAACTTTGTAAACCTTGAACGCTGTTGCTGGGTAGGAAGCCAGAAATATAATCAGGTAATTTGGAACGGAGACATTCAGTCTACATGGGAATGCTTCCGGGATTCTGTAGTTCAGGGACTTAATATGGGCATTGCAGGAATTCCTTGGTGGACTACAGATATCGGCGGCTTTATGTATGGAGATGTACGCACGGAAGAATTCAAGGAATTGTTAATCCGCTGGTTTGAATGGGCTGTATTTACCCCGATTCTGCGTCTTCATGGAGACCGCGATCCACATGATATTCCTTTACTTGATAAGGACACTCAAAGAGGTTATGGCGGCGGATATTTATTTACAGGCCGTGATAACGAAATCTGGAGTTATGGAGAAAAGGCCCAGAAGATTATGGAAGCGCAGATAAAGCTTAGGGATAAAATCAAACCATATACAACAAAAATAATGAAAGAGGCCAGCGAAAACGGAAGCCCTGTAATGCGTACAATGTTCTACGAATTCCCGCAGGATGAAAAGTGCTGGAATTTACGAGACCAGTATATGTTTGGTTCTGAATATCTTGTAGCACCAGTGCTTTCGGCTCAGACATTTAAACGCGAAGTTTACCTGCCTGAAGGCAAATGGGAAAACATTAACAACGGGGAAATTTACGAAGGCGGAAAAACAATTTCGGTAGATGCGCCGCTTGACTGCATTCCTGTTTTTCACAAAAAATAAATAGTGGAGTACATAAAAAATGGATGCTGTAATTAGAGAAAAAAAGATTATAAAAACAAGCATTGCTGGAATTATCGTTAACATTTTCCTTGCGGCATTTAAAGCTGTTATAGGATTTTTTT
>CAMVBP010000165.1 GCA_947165795.1 uncultured Treponema sp. | reverse complement strand
CGGAAGTAAGTTATTTTTGCATCCTCACCGCCAAGTTCAATTACAACATCAGTCTGAGGAATAAGTTTTTTTACAGAAGTAGTAGCCGCAATAACTTCCTGAATAAAAGGAATATTAAGCCACTGAGAAACAGAAAGACCGCCCGAACCTGTAACTTTTGCCGTTACAGTGCGCGAAGAACCGCCTTCTACATTCTTTTCAAGAAAATCAAGAGCCTTATTAACAACGGCAATGATTGTACTTCGTATATCAGCACGGTGACGCTGATAGTCACCGTAAATTAATTTGTCATTATCATCTAAAACTGCAACTTTTACGGTTGTGGAACCTACGTCAATTCCCACCCGAATCGGTAGTAGTGTACTTCTTTCCATATTAAGTAATTTTAACCATTATACGTTACTTAGTCAAATGAGCAAAAAATCCTTCCAGCGAAGAAATAAATTCTGCAGTTTCTTCTTTTAAGCCGATAAGAAATGAATTATCATCCAGTGCTCCGATTACATTTTCCATTTCTTTATGGCTTGAATAAACCATATTTCTGTAATAATCCGTATAATCTTTTTCTCGCGAATGCAGCGAAGCCTCATAAATTTCGTTTGCAACGATTGTTACATCTTCCATAATGTTTTTATAAACATCATAGGTAAATTCTTCAATCGGGCGTGAATAAAGCATTTCCAGAAGATAAAGAGCATATCGAGCCTTGTAATTTTCATATTCTTTATGACATTCAGCATAATAATTATGAACTTCATCCCAGGAATTTATTGAGCATTCCTTAATTTTTTCAAAAAGTTCCCTTACTTTCTGCGAAGGAATAATCTGTCCGCCCACATTTTCCCATTCGGTATAAAGCGGAATATTTCTGATTAATTTAATAACTTCAATAGTGAGCTGCTTTTTTATATTATTGTTTGCGGCAGTTTTCTTAATATCAACCTGAGCAGTACAAAAATCCATTAAGGTTCTTGTTGCAAAATATTTTACAATTTTGCGGTACATAACATAGGACTGAACCGGCTTAAAAATTGTTGCCCCAAATTTCTTCTGACAGATGGAATCCTGCAAGGTAAAATCTGCATTTGGATTCTGATGAAGATAATCTTTTGCCTTCTGGAAAATCTGTTCTTTACGGCTGATTCCATTCAGATAATTATTTTTTGATTTCTGAAGATAATCTGCCGTTAAGCCAATTATTCTTTCCAAAGCGCTCATAATTTCCTGCATTGTATCCGGCGCAAGAGGATCTGTTTCTATATTCTGAACCTTTACAACACGTTTATCGCGTTTAAGGAATTTATTTTTATTTCTTGTAATGGCAAACATGTCATACAAAAACCACCACGCCGGAATAATACTTATACTCTGGTCGCCGTTATTTCCCGGACTTACAAGTGCAAAAGGATAAGGAATATCAAGTTCATACTGATAGCTTCCTTTTGAAACAAGAACAAAAGAAGCAAAGCGTGAATTATGTTTAAAGTCGCTGCAAAGCCCCGGCCAGAATCCACGCTTAGCATAAATTTCTCCGTCGGGACTGCGACTGTTATGATTACTTCCAACTGTTGCACCAGCGGCAATGTTACTCTGCCCCATTACGGTAGTTGCAATAAGGAATGAAGAATTATGATGCTGCTCGTGGAATGGGAAAATCAGGTTGTTCAAAATTTCACAGCACGAAACTGTTGAATTATCACCAAGAACAGAATTTAAAAGTCTTGCACCGTATTTTATCTGACAGTTGCGGCCAATTACAAAACGAACGGCAATTGCCTGATAGAATACACGGCTTCCATAACCAAGAATTCCGTTTACCATCTCAACGCCTTCACCAATCTGCGACGGCTCTTCTTCAGACGACAAAATAGTTATATTCTTTAATTTGAACGCGCCTTTTATATAAGCGGCATTTCCAATTTTTGCATCTTTAATAATGCTGCAGTTTTTTATTACGGCATCGTTTCCAATTATTCCAAAGGTATCGAGTTCACCTGTATTGCCGTATTCAGTAAGCTTTATAAAGCGTTCCAAAAGCTGACTGTCTGCGCGGTAATGCGACCACAAATATGCATCTGCGGGAATCATGCTTTCAAAAGGAAGGACTGCACGGCCGTCATTTTCGTTGGCAACACCAACCCAAATGCGGTTTTCTTCCGGTTCACCTTTTTTTAAAATTCCGTTACCAAACTTCGAATGTTTTGTACAGCTTAATTCAGAAACATTAAAAAGAATAACTCTGTCGCCGATTCTGTAATTTTCAAAATAAGAAACATTACGGATTACGCAGTCATTTCCTATAACTGCATTTCCAATTCTAGAACGTCTAAGGCCACAGGTAAGGACAAGGTCATTATAATGAAGATTTACTTTCTGCAGGCGGCCAAGAATTACAAAGCCCGAGAAAAAATTCATTCGTACAAGCGATGCATCAAAATTACCTTCGCCATCTTCTACATAAAAATTTTTCCAGGATTCATCGTCATTATAATTCTGATTTTTCTGTAAGACAGAAATTTCCTGTTCCGTAAGATGACGTTTTCCCTTTAAAAGCTCTGCAGGAATTTTTATATCTGTATTTTCAAGACGTTCTACTTTTACCATATATTATAATTTAACCCATATTCAGTTTTATTGCAAACTATCATTCTCTACTATATAATTATTTTATGATTTCAAAAAAAAGCCTTATTAAGCTTCCAATTTTTCTGCTTTTTTCCCTAAAACTTTTTTGCGCAGAAAATTTTTCTTCTCCGTCGCAAAATTTAAAGCAATACACATTAGAAAACGGACTTGAAATCTACATGCTGGAAGACTATTCCGACGCACTCGTTCACATAGATTTTTCCTGCAAGGCAGGCTTTTCTTATCAGAATCAGGATGACATGGGATTTTTTAAGCTTTATTCACGCTTAATTCCAAAAATTTTTAACGAACACGATTTTTCAGACATTCAGTGCAACGCCGATTCATCTCGCTACAAAATTACGGCAACCTATTCGCAGCTCGAAAATTTATCAGATTCACTTTCGAAAGTTTTTTTTAATCCGCAGTTTTCCGATGATGTAATTTCTGAAGGATTAAATGAATTAAAAAATGAAGTTACTGCGACGGCGCAGGAAATGTCTACATTTATAAATGCTTCAATCGATTCTAAAGTTTTTTCTGACGCACCGTGGAAAAATGATTCTGGAGTTTATCCGCCGCTTTTTAAAAGAACAACAGAACAGACCGCAAGAAATAAAATCAAATATATTTCCGAAAATTATTACATTCCAAAAAACTGCGCAATTTTTATCTGGGGAAACATTAATTCCGAAAAGCTTCTTGTTACATTAAAAAACACTTTCGGAAGATATTACAGCACCGCACCTTCGCCAACTATAAAAAAAGGAAATCTCGTAAATAAAAACAGAAAATACGTACTTCATGATTCTGAAATTTCTTCAGACTTAACGCAGGTTGTAATTCAGTACACGCTGCTGGATATGCAGCAATGCAACTTGTTAGCCGCAACACTTAACAATGATTATTCATTATTCAAAGAAAAACTTTTAAACATTCCCGAGTTGAATATTCCGGGAGCAGAATACATAAATGTTGCTTCGGTAAGCAAAGGCGGAAATTCAAGACTGATTATTCAGACTTTGATTCAAAAGCCGGAAGACAAAAAATCAAAAATCACTTCTAAAGAACAGGCCGAATTGTTTCTGGAAAAAGTAATGGAAGCGGCACAGGAAACTCCTGTTTATGATTTTTCTCTGGCAAAAGAAATGATGAAATATGAATTCCAGCAGACATTGGATAATCAGTCTTCGTTTATGGAAACTCTTTCGCAGTTCTGGGCAATTGAAAAACTTCAGAAAAATTCAAATTACGAACAGAATTCATCACATGAACTTTCCGCCGCTCTTGATTCAACATTTTTAGAAATTGATGACACAAACATAGCGCAGACAAAAGCCGCGTTTGAATCTGAAACACCTTTTGTTTTTGTAATCATCAATTCAAAAGATTTTAAGGCAAATAAAAAATCATATAACTCGGCAGGCTTTGAAGAAATTAATCAGACAAATTCTTCTTGGTACGTTCAGGAAATGTATAAGGAAATTAAAAATCAGTTTGCCGTAGAATCGCAAAAAACTCCGGGCTCTTATATTTCTCTTGGCGAAAATAATGACAATGGATTTTATGAAAAAAATATAAATCAGATAAAAACTTTTGTACTGGAAAACGGAATTAATGTTTATACAAAACAGAATTACAATTCAAGAGACTGTTCATTAATGCTTGTAATTTCCGGCGGAAAACTTGCTTCTGCAGACGACAATGGTTTTGAAGAAGTAATGATAAATATTTTATCTTCCATGATTCAGCGGGCACTTAATTCCTATTATTCAATAGGATTATTTACACAGATTCCAGATGTAAGCTCCAAAACTGAACTTACACAAAGCTATATTTTAATAAACTATTCAAAAGAAGATGAAGTATTTTTATGCGACGCACTGTATAATTCAATAGTTTATGGCGAACTTCTTCCTGCAATGGCCGACCGCGCAGTTTCATCACGGCAATACAAAAAACGCCTTG
>CAMVBP010000164.1 GCA_947165795.1 uncultured Treponema sp. | reverse complement strand
TACGTGTTGCGTGAAGACTCTGATGAGCATCACGGATTGCAAGTTCTGTAATTCCTACTTTAGCCATTTATTTATACCTCTATATTTACGAATTCAATGCCTTGTCATGCACGGCAGCTGCAATTGCAGCAATAATTGCACCATCATTTCCGGCAGCAACCGGAGCTGAAGCCTTAGGTGTTTCAGCAGGTTCTTCTTTATCCAGCTTAAATGCATGAACAACTTTCTTAAGAATTGTCATACAGATAATAAGAATAATGATGAAACTGAAGACAACACACATACCAAGCAAAGTCAAAAGTCCACTCTGACCAAGCATTCCCATGATTGTCATTCCTTCAGACATATATGTATCCTCTATATTTCCGGCGTACCGGGAAGTTTTCAAAAAAAATCGAAACTTTCGCCCCAATTTTAATGTTTGCGATTATACTAAAAACCCCTAAAAACTTCAATTAGGTTTTTAGGGGTTATCACCTATAGAGGCTTATATATATTTAAGGATTTTTTATTTCAGTAATTCAGCTACGTCATTCTTTTTCCAGCGAACTGCAATTGTATAGGCAGTATCACCGGCAACGTTCTTAATGGACTTATCAATTCCATAAGCCATAAGCTGTTTTACAGTTTCTGCAGAACAGGTTTTAGCAGCGTAATGCAAAATTGAATTTCCCTGAACATCTGTAAGCTTTCCGGCATATTTTACAATATTCGAAATCATCTGCTTATTATTATGTTCAAGTGCAATCGAAATTCCATTTCGTCCTTTTTTATCAATCATCTGGAACGGATTAGCGCCATTTTCCAAAAGAACCAAGGCAGTTTTTACATCGTCCATTTCTATAGCATAATTTAACGCTGTATAACCGTCTGAATTTCTTGTATCAAGCGGATAACCTTCTTCTATTAAAAGACGCAAGAGTTCAGTTTTTCCTTTTGCTTTTACAACAAGATGAATTGGTGTATTTCCGTCGCTGTCTGTAATGTTATAGGAATCGCCAAGCACTTCCATAATTGTATCAATGTCGCGGTCAAGTACAATTGCAAATGGAGTAAGTCCCTGCTTATCGCGTGCAAGAGGATTTCCACCGGCCTTATACAAAAGTCTGATTACATCTTTATTTCCCATAAATGCTGCTTCGTGATAAGCATTTCTTCCATTTATTTCCTGAATATTTGGATTAGCACCGTAATCAAGCAAAAGCTTTACAGTGTTATAATCGTTTCCACGAATTGCATCCATTATTACAGTAACACCATTTGTATCTGAACTGTTTGGATCTGCTCCAAGTTTTAAAAGCTCTTTTGCAAGATCATATTTACTTGCAACAACAGTTTCTGCCAACGGAGACTTTCCTGCACTATTCTGAACATTTACATTTCCGCCGTTTTTAATTATAGCTTCAACAGAAAGAGGAGCTTCCCATCTTACAGCAACGTGCATAGGTGTACTTCCTAAATTATCGCGTGCATGAACATCTGCACCGCCGTCTATAAGAAGCTGAATAATCTGCGGATTATTTGTCTTTGCGGCACTGAACAATGGAGTTTCTCCATTTGCATTTCTTGCCGAAACATCTGCACCCTTAGATAAAAGGAAGGTTACGGCATTATCATATTCCCATTCAGCCGCATAATGTAAAACAGAATTTCCGCTTCCATCTTTTTCCGTAATTGTTTTAGATGTTATAAGCCAGTCCTGAACACTGCCGCCATAACGGAGTGCAAGTCTGAGCGGTGAATTATTATTTTTATTAGTAGCAAAAATATCAGCACCCTTTGCAAGTAAGATTTCTCCTACCTTCTGGCGGTTCTTCAAAACTGCAATGAACAACGGAGAGTTTCCGTCGCGATTTCTAATATCTACATCGCTTGTTAAACTGATTATATACTGTACCTTTGCAAGTGTTGCATCATTTAACAAAGCTATATGAAGAGGAGTATTTCCTTCTGAATCCTGAGAAAGTGCATTTGAAGAATTTACCACAGCTTCCAGGATTTCTGTAGAACCATTGAGCGCAAGAGTTAATGGAGAATCTCCATATGTATCCTGCGTATGAATATTTGCACCGTTCATAGTAAAGAATTTTGCATTCGAAACATCATTCTTTTTTATGGAAATTTCAAGCGGAGTTACACCCTCTTTATTTCTTGCGTTTACATCGGCTCCGTTCATTACAAGCAGCGATAAAGTTTCTCCAGGCACAGAAAGCATTGCCGCAGTGTGAAGGACTGTATCACCAAACATATCTTTCTGGCTCAAGTCTGCACGGTAAGTAATAAGAAGCTTATAGATTTCTGCAGTCTTATCTTTTGGAAGAATAAGCATTACAGGAGTTTTTCCAAGATTATCGCGGGCATTTACATTTGCACCGGAATTCAGCAAAAGTGTTGCAATTTCAAGATTTCCGTAACGAACTGCTTCATGTAGAGGAGAAGCGCCGGAACTATCCTGAACCTTTGTATCTGCAGAATTCTTAAGAAGATATTCTGTAATTGCAAGGTGATTAGAAATTGCAGCAAGATGCAGCGGAGTCTGTCCATCATCAAAGCGTGCATTTACATTTCTTACCGAAATTGCATTCTGGAAATATGAAAATTCAGAATTAACATCATCTGCGCCGCCCATAATTAATTCTGCAGCAATTTCAACAGAATTAATATCGTTCATATCTTCAAAAGCGGCATCCAGCGGAGTTTTTCCATAATCATCTTTTACAGAAATAGGAATATTCTTTTTAATACATTGCTGAACTGCACGAAGATTTTTTGTCTTTACAAAATAATGAACAATTGACTGACCTTCTGTATCGCGAACTTCTCCAGCCTTTGTCGTAATAAAAATATCATAATAAACATCATCAGTTCTAAGTCCAAGATCCAACGCTGTAACTCCATCTGCATCGCGTGCAAATAAAGTATTTGTATTCATTGTAGAAATTGCGCGGGCTGCATCAAGGCAGTTATTTTTTATGGCAACATGAAGAGGAGTATCGCTGTCATAATTTTTTAAATCAGGATCTGCGCCTTTTAACATAAAATAGGTTACAAGATCTGCATCGTTAATTTTTGCTGCTAAATGAAGAACTGTATTTCCTTCGTCATCAGTTGAATTAATATCTGATGATATAGAAAATTCCTGCTTAGCCTCTTCTATCATATTATTTTTAATCATTTCCTGAGGCGTAAGCTTTTTTGATTGAGATTGAGTTTTAACAGATGATGAAGCACATCCAAAAAGAAGACATATTGCCGGTATAACAGCAAAAATAATTTTCTTATTCATAATTTCCCCTCATACACTTTTAAAGCAGCAGTTTAAAAGCGCCATTTCTATAAGCTATATATCGGAGAAATTAAAATATGAATTTACTTATTTTTTAATATTTCAAGCATTTTTCTAAAAGCGCTGTCCGGCTTATGAAGCTCTTTAGAACCGCGTGTTATCTTGCAAAGAGACATTCCGTATTTTTTTGCAATTTCGCGCTGTGTAACTCCAGCCTCAACATCCTTTACAAGAAGCCAGCGGCTTGCAATAGATTTTAATTCAGGCGGAGTTAACAAACAAATTAAAAAGTCATAAATGAACTGTTCGTCGCCTGATTCAACAAGCAGCGAACAGAGTTCTTTTATTGTATCCTGAACAAGTTCTTCACTAATTCCTGTATTTTCCATAACTTCAATTATACAACGTTATGCCTTTTTTTTCATTAAACTTTCAACAACTTTTGCAGCATTTTTTATTTCTTCCATATCTACCGATTCAACATCACCTTCATCTACAAGGCGGCTTACACCTTCTTCCATAGGAAGTCTGCCAAGAACCGGAATATTAAAAGATTCTGCAATTTTGTCTATATTGCTTTTTCCAAATACAGTAATTTCTTTTCCGCAATCAGGACATTTTACATAGCTCATGTTTTCTACAATTCCAAGAATTGGAATGTTCATCATATTTGCCATGTTAACTGCCTTTTCTACGATTACACGAACAAGCTGCTGTGGTGAAGAAACAACAATAATTCCATCAACAGGAAGCGACTGGAAAACAGTAAGCGGAACATCACCGGTTCCCGGAGGCATATCTACAAACATAAAATCAACATCATTCCAAACTACATCTGTCCAGAACTGCTTTACGGCACCTGCAATAACCGGACCGCGCCAGATAACAGGATCTGTTTCATTCTGCAAAAGGAAGTTCATAGACATAAGCTGAATTCCGGAATCTGTAACTATAGGATTAAGTAAATCTTCGCCTTCTACAGCCTGTGCGCGATGCTCGCCTACACCAAAGCTTTCAGGAATGGATGGACCTGTAATATCTGCATCAAGAATTGCTGTATGAAAACCATCTTTATTTACCTGACTTGCAAGCAAACTTGTAACAAGAGATTTTCCTACACCACCCTTTCCACTTACAATTCCAATAACCTTTCTAACACTGCTTTTAGGATTAAGGTTTGCTTTCAAATCTCTTTTTTCACAATTCTGATCACATGAACTGCAATTTCCACTAGTACACTCTGCCATATATATCCTCTTATAATCTACTGATTATATAACTCCCTGTATTTTAAATATAATATCAAAAAACCTTTTAAG
>CAMVBP010000163.1 GCA_947165795.1 uncultured Treponema sp. | reverse complement strand
CCATTTCCATTAATAAAAAAATGGACGGTTTGTGCTGTCTTAAACTGGATAATTATACAGGCATGTATGACGCAGTTTCTCATTTAATTAAAATGCATAATATAAAAGATATTGCTTACATCTCTGGAAAAGAAACTTCAATAGATATAGCAGACCGTCAAAAAGCTTATGTAGAAGCTCTTAAGGATAATGGAATAAAAATAGACATAAATAAAATTTATACTATTGAATTCAGTGATTACCATTGTGCCTACCGTTTCTTTGATGAATTTATAAAAAATGGAAATCCATTACCTCAGGCTTTTGTTTGCGCAAACGATTTAATTGAATTAGCAATTCTAAAAGTTTGTTTAGAAAATAAAATAAAAGTTCCTGAACATTTAAAACTGATTGGTTTTGATAATATTCCAGAAACGATGTGTGCCTCCCCTTCTTTAACGACAGTTTACAACAATGCAAAACAAATGGGAGCAGAAGTTGTAAGCCGTCTTGAATTCGGAGTTAATTCATCGCAGGTTTTAAAAATGCAGAGTACACCGGTTTTCAGACAATCCTGCGGATGTGCTTTTGCTCACACAGATCAGCAAAATAGAGACATGCTGAATATTATTGATGAATCTTACAAAAAAGAAGAATTTGATACACAGATAGAAGTTATAACAGAAATCTTTACGGAAGCCGTTGACGTATTTACCCTTTTGACAAATATAGAAAATTATTTTACAAAAAATCATAGTTTTGAAGGAACAGATTTTTGTATATTCATGAAGTCAGACTGGACTTCGGTACTTATAAATTCTGCCGAAAATCTTCCGCAGAATTTAAGCTACGGAACCCAGGTTCAGGCTATATGCTCCGTTCAGAATAATAAAAAATACCTGCGCGAAATGATAAACACTCGTGATCTTATTCCTGCAAAAATGAAAAGTGAAGAAAGTTCTACTTTTTTATTTCTGCCTATTTTCCACCATTCCTATGTTCACGGATACTTTGTAGCAAAAAACAATCTTTCTATGATTGATAACCGTTACGGATATATCTGGGCCAGAAGCATGGGAACAAGTATTGAGCACTTTAGAAAGAAGAATATGTACAAGCAGATGAGCCAGCAGTACTTAAAGCTTTCTACAAAAGATGCACTTTCCGGAATGCTAAACAGACAGGGACTCGATAAGCTTGCAAAGCCGTTTTATGCGCAGAACAAGAAAAATGGACTTACCACTGTTCTATTCTTTGTTGATATAAATAAGATGAAGCACATAAACGACGATTTCGGTCACCTTCATGGAGACCTTGCAGTTAAAACAGTTGCAGCGGCCGTTCTGGAAACTGTTCCACGTAACTGGCTGTGCATACGCTATGGCGGAGACGAATTCCTTGTAGTTGGAAACAGTAAAAATTACAACGGCGAAGATTATTGCATGCAGATAAAAGAAAGGCTTCGTTCAAAAACTTCTGTAATGCATCTGCCTTATACGCTTTCTGCAAGTGTAGGAACCTATTCAGTTCCGGCAAATTCAGATCTTACTCTTGAGCAGGCTGTAGAAACTGTTGATAACATTATGTACGAACAAAAAGAAGCCTTCCATAAAGAAGATGACAAAAAGAAACAGGAAGCAGAAGCTTCTAAAAGCTGATTTTTGATTTTCTGAAAGATTCTACAATTCTTCGGAAACTTCCGGGTGATCATAAGAGGTTCCGGTCATTTTAACAGCTTCTTCTCCATTTCCGGAATCTTCATTTTTATTTTCTTCTATATATTCAGGCAGTTCTTTTACTTCCTGATCAGGTTTTTCTTCATTTTCACCGGAATTTTCAGATGGAGTCTGCGCACCACCCTGCAAATCTTTCTTTGCAAATTTTGGATTTCTGTTTGAATAATCTTCCATATCCAGCGGAAGCGAAAATACAGAACTTTCAAATCTATTCTGAAGCTGTTCAAAAATAAAATTCTTAATTACCTTTCTGTCATCTTCACCAACCTGCTTTACAAACAATAAAACAGAAAACAAACGGTCTTCATCAAATGGCCGCGTATCAAAAACAATTGAAGGTGTTACAATTGAACGTCTGCCTAAAGTAACGGAAAAGCTTGGTACGTAGGAATTTTTAACTAAAGCTTCGCCATAGGATTTCGGATAATAACATGCAAAGCCTACCGAAGAAATATTTACTATTGTAACCTGATAAAGCTGGCTCTTATTTGCAAAATAACCATTTATAGAAACATCATCTTCGCAGTCAAGTCTTATATATTTTCTTCTGCCCTTTGCACCGTTAAAATCAAGTATTCCGACAATCTTTTCTATAAGCTTTGAACCTTTACATTCATTGAGCATTATAAATCCGCCGGGAAGAGAAAGATTCAGTATGAATTTTTCTTTTACCTGAGCCGGAATTACGGCAGACATTAATCCAATAAAAATTGTTTTTAAAACATCTTCAAACTGAAAGGATTTTACAAAATTAAACCATTCATCAAAGCTAAGCCCGTCATCAATAAAAATAAAACACAGTGCATCCGGAAAATTTCTTAGTGCAACCTTTGTATAACGATAATCCGGAATTATATAAACTTCGTATTCATGCTGCTTTAATTCAAGATGAAGATAATTTTCTACATATAACGGAGGATTAACAAAAAATACTTTTCTTCCTGCTACAGGATGCTCTTGTCGTGGCGGCTGAGGAATTTGACTTTCTTTATTTTCTGAATTTTCTTCAGGCAGAACATTTTCGCTCATCAATTAATTATCGACGTAATCTGCCAAAAAATTGAGCCGCGTCTGCTAATTTGTGCCGGCCTGAAAGTCGAGCTGTTTTATTTTTTCCTGAGGACATTCTTCAAAAAAACTTTTTATCTGCATCTTTAATTCATAAATTCCCTTTTCTGCCGCATTAACAAATTTTGTCTGGGCATAATGTGCAAACTGGAAATTCATGCAGAAATATGTAAAAAATCTCTGAAGCCGGGTTTTATAAAATTCCTTCGGCTGATAAATTTCTATGTCATTTATATAATCATCACAAATCTGTTCCATATCTATGGAAAGGACTTCGCCCTGCCCCCGTGAATTAATTTCCCTGAAAATCCATGGTTTTTGTACGCTTGCGCGCGAAATCATAATTCCGCTTATATCAGGACACTGCTCGTATGCATTTTTTGCAGAAGCATAATCTTTTATGTTTCCATTCAGATAAATTTCTACACCTGAATCTTTATATCTTTCGCAAAGCTTACGGCAATAATAATAACGCGGAGGACGTGAAAGTTTTTCTTTTTTTGTTCTTGGATGAAGAGTTAATAATTCCGCGCCGTTTTTTACAAGCATGTCGCAGAATGAATAAAATCCTTCATCAGTAAAATTTTCATCGCCAAGACGAAGCTTTACAGAAAAACGCTTTTTATTTTCCGGATTTTTCTGATTATAATCTGCAACAATTTTTCCCACCTCGGACATCATTACCTGAGTTTCTTCTTTAGGGCGAAGCATCCAGCCAATTCCGGCTCCTGTTTTATAAACATCGGGCGCAGAACAGCCCATATTTATATCAATACCGATTCCCGGAAGTTCCAGCAGTTTATGTGCCGCAAGAACCATTCTTTCACAATCGTGTCCGGTAAGCTGCCACACCATTTTTTGCGGAACAGGCGTCGGGTCGATGTAATATTTTTCAAAAGGTCCTTCATTTAAAAGAGAACCCGCATTTATCATTTCGTTATAATATTCATCACAGCTGCCGAATTTTTCCACAAGAATTCTAAATGCCGGATGAGAAATTGTCGCCATTGGTCCGCAAATCAGCTTCATAATCAGAGTGTAGCATAAAATCAAAAAAAGTATTAGCATAATAAAAAAGATTTTTCAGGAGCTTATATGTACTTTGACCGAAGGAAATATAAACAGTTTTCTTTAAAACAGCTGCAGAACAGATGGGGCTTCGCGTTATTAGTTTCTTTAATTATCTCTTTTGTTTCTTCAATTTTTGATATTCCGCAATTAATCAGACTAAATTCATTTTCTTTTAGACAGGCAAATGAAGCTTATTATAATGCACTCATGCATTCAGAAGATATTCAGGATATATATAACGCCGTATATAACAGAATTTATGAATTAGTAAGCTACAATGGAAGTTTTTTCGAGACTATTTTAAGAGGTGCAATAGAAGCAATTCTTATAGTTGCGGCATTAAACTTATTTATTAAAATGTCCAGAACTCCTGAAAAAATTTCTTTTTCGGCATTTTTAGAAGGATTTTCTGACTGGTGGAGAGCATTAATCGGTTTTCTCTGGAAATTTCTTTGGATTCATATCTGGATGATTCTTTTTATTATTCCTGGAATTATAAAAATATACGCTTATTCTCAGACAGAATATTTAATTGCTGAATATAAAAATCTATCTCCAACAAAAGCGGTTAAAATCAGTAATATAATTACAAGAGGCTATAAATGGGAGCTTTTTGTAATGGGCCTAAGTTTTTTGGGATGGGAATTTTTATGCGCTTTTTCTTTTGGAATTGGTAATATTTTCCTTCTGCCATATAAAAAAATGGCATTCATTAATGCATATCACGCAATGTTAAAAGATGCTGTTGAAAGCGGCAGAATTACTATGGAGGATTTAAGCGAATGAAC
>CAMVBP010000162.1 GCA_947165795.1 uncultured Treponema sp. | reverse complement strand
GCTGGACATCGGAGAGAGTTTATCAGCTTATTTACAAGCTAATTTGAATATACAACCAACTATAATATTTGTCAATAAATAAATTCATTTTTTTTCTTTTTTTTGTGAAAAAATGAAAATTTTTGCGTTTATATAGTTGAGGTATTAATATGGCAAAGAAAAACGGTTCAATAATTTATAAATGCTCTTCCTGCGGATATTCTCAGCCAAGATGGCTTGGAAGATGTCCTGAATGTGGAGAATGGAATTCCTTAGAAGAAATTTTAATCGACAAAAACAACGTAACTCCTGCAGGTCGCGGCTCGGAAGAAGTGCAGGTTCAAAAGCCTGTTTCGCTAAATTCAATTAAAGCACAGGAAAAATCACGGTTAAACACAGGAATTGAAGAATTTGACAGGGTTTTAGGCGGCGGTGCGACAAAACGTTCTGCAATTTTACTTGGCGGAGAGCCCGGAATTGGAAAATCTACCCTGCTTTTACAGACAATTTCCTGTATTTCTGAAAATTTAGGCAGCGGGCAGAACGTTCTTTACATAAGCGGCGAAGAGTCGGCAGCACAGATAAAAGAAAGAGCAGAACGTCTTGAACTTAAAATAGATAAAGTTCAATGTTTATGCACTTCGCGGCTGGAAGACTGCCTTGATGCAATGGATTCTTTGAATCCTGTGTTCGTAATTATTGATTCCATTCAGACAATTTATTCGGCTCAGGCCGGAATGATTCCCGGAACAGTTAATCAATTAAAATTCTGTGCAAATGAGTTTATTTCCTGGGTTAAAGAACGTGATTCTGTTTTAATTATGACAGCGCATGTTACAAAAGAAGGCACAATTTCCGGTCCAAAATCTATGGAACACATGGTAGATACCGTAATTTCCTTTGAAAGAAATAATGATGATATAAGATTTTTGCATGCTCAGAAAAACCGCTTTGGTTCTATTGATGAAATAGGAATTTTTTCTATGACAGAAAAAGGTTTGATTCCTGTTACCGATCCTTCCAGCCTGTTTTTAACAAAAAGAAGCGGAATTCAGCCGGCAGGTGTTGCCTGTACTCCGGTTTTTGAAGGCAGCCGTGTTTTTCTGGTAGAAATTCAGGCTTTGACGGTTCCTGCAAAAGCCGGAATTTCCAGAATTTACAGTGAAAAAATTGATTCTGGAAGGGTTGCCAGAATTGCAGCTGTAATTGAAAAGCGGTGCGGCTTAGTTTTTTCGGATCAGGATATTTACGTAAATGTTGCGGGCGGAATAAGGCTTACAGAAAGCTCCATTGACGGTGCAGTTGCGGCTGCCCTTTATTCTGCAAGAACAGATATTCCAATTGAAGGAAGCTCTGCAATTTTTGGTGAATTAAGCCTTGCAGGAGAAATCAGGCCGGTTACTAAACCAAAGCAGAGAACAAAAGCGGCTTTAAATTCCGGTTTTAAAAAAGTATTTTCTCCGGAAGACGAAACCAACAAAATTGAAAACATAAAGGATTTAGTTGCCGGAATCTTCAAAAAATGAGCAAAATTTATCTGATTGTTTCATTTTGACAAAACAAAGTGGTACTTTTTGACACAAATTCTCTAAAAAGCATCGTTTTTTTATGGAAAAAATTGCTCACTTATAAATTCTGCCGGGCAAGGCGTGGAGTGGTTTTAAGTCTTCGCAGCGCGAAGACCGAGCGTTAGTGAGCCACGGAAGGCCGTTAATTAAAGGAATTTCCCCCTTTTTTTATTTTTTCTTAATTCAAAAGCTACTTGGCACGAAACTTGCTATATATTATATGTAAGCCGTATGGCTTATAAATATTTCAAAAGCAAGAGGTATCTGATATGAACGAACTTTCAATTTTTAATTCACTTTTTAATGATGTTTTTGGTAGTGAGGCAAGACCTGTTGTATATACAGCTTCGCCTCGTGTAGATGTTACAGAGGATGACAGTGAGTACAAATTGGAAATGGAACTTCCTGGACGTTCTGAAAAAGACGTTAGTATTGAACTTGACCACGACAATTTGACTATTGCATCTAAAATTGAAGAATCTGAGGAAAATAAATCTGATAAGAAAGACAAGGCAAAGAAATATATTTTGCAGGAAAGAAGATATTCAAGTTTTTCAAGAAGATTTACACTGCCTTCAGATGTTGATGAAGAATCAATCACTGCAAACTTTAAGAACGGGGTTTTGACAATTGATTTGAAGAAAAAACCAATCGCAAAACCGAAAAAAATCGCAATTGAAGCATGCTAAAAAATTCTTCTTCTAAATAAAAAGCACCCCGGAAAAGTGATAAACGAAAATGAATCTCTTTTCGGTGGTGCTTTATTTTTTTATTTATCTTTTAACATTTTTCCAAAGTGGATTAAATAATCTATAAATGATGCATAACTGCAGATTACGCAGATTATGAACAGTACTAACGAAATGATTTTTAATGTCGGGAAAAAGTCCGGAACGTTGTTTGTGCGGACTAAGGTTTCGAGAAGGAGTGCGTAAAATTCACTTACGATATACATTACTGTTTTGAACTTGCCGCCTTTTCTTGCTGCAATTGCTACACCCTGTTTTGCGGCAACCATTCGCAAAAAGTTCTGTGAAAATTCGCGGAGCATTATAAAAAGCAGGATTGCAAGCGGTGTATAAGAAATTTCCGGATTATAAGATTTTACAAAACAGACAAATGTAGTTAAATGAAGGATAACATCTGCAAATGGATCGAATAATTTACCAAAATCACTTACTTCATTATGTTTGCGGGCGTAATGTCCGTCCAGATAGTCTGTAAATTCTGCAAAAATAAGGCATGGAATGATTATACAAACCGAAGCAAAAGCAAATTTTCCTGTCCAGATAGGCAAAAAGTAAAGCAAAAAGAAAATTGGAGCAAAAACTATTCTGGTTAATGTAAACTTATTTGATAAATGCATGATTATTAAGTATCCAATTTATAAGCAGAAAAGTCAAGTTTATTGGAACTGTTTAAAATCATGAATTATGCTTACATTTGCCTTTGGCTCATATTCCGGCAATTCCTGCTTAATTATTTTTAATGCCTGTTCAATCAATGCCGGAGAATCGCATACGCCATGAAGAATTACGCAGTTATCTTCAATTGTAACATGCATAAAATCTATATTAAGATGATATTCATGCGACAACTTATTTACAACTGTCTGCGCCTTTAATAATTCTTCTATAATTTTGTTGCCCTGCTCTTCTTCCTTAACGGTAACCTTGCGTTCAACAAAATCGGCAATTATTTTTGCGGCCATATCAATACTCATCATTCCGGTATTTAAAACCATGTGGAAAAGTGAACTGTCGTCGACATTTAAATTGTAAAAACTGCTGTGGAATCCGGAACGATTTGTGTCGCTTTCCTGAATTCGCTGTTTTGCCTGCTTTTCATCCCAGTTAAACTCTTTTTTAAGGCGTTCAATTCGAGTTTTTTCATCGGCAACAAGCCTTACGGAAATATTATTCGGTACATTCTGCAAAACTCCAAAAGCACCGCGCCCGATTATAATTACATTTTTCTGCTCTGCGGCTTCCAGAATTGCATATTGAGCGTAATTAAAATATTCATCCCTATCTTTTGTTAATGAAGCAAAAAAACCTGGCTTGCGCTCATCATATTTTTCCATTTTATCCTTAGAAAATCCTAAATCGACAATTCTCTGCTCAATTTCTTTTCTTGTAATAAATTTATAATTAAGGATTTTTGCAAGTTCAGAAGCAACCTCATCGCCGTGAGCTGCAACCTGTCGTGAAATAGTAATAATAGCCATAATGTTCCTCCTTATAACCTCCGCGGTAGCGGCGCTAAACCATTTTTTGCAGACTGAAATGGGGTCCGCAAAAATCATTCTTTGATAAAACCAAATTCTGCCGTTGAAATTCTTGCTAAAATAATAATAAAACGAGATAATAAATATGTCAAAAAATATTTGTGGAAAAAAATATGAAGGATTATTTCTCTAAAGAAGATGAAAAACTTAAATGGACTACCGGAGACTCGAAAATTCTACTTTCTACCGTAGTTTGTAATATTACTTCGCGGCACAATATTTCTGCACAGGGTGTTGAAGGCGATTATATTACAATGGAAGCCCCTGACTGGGTTATTGTTATTCCGGAAATCGATGAAAATTTTCTTATGGTTAAACAGTGGCGCCACAGTTCACAGTGTTTAAGCATAGAATTCCCCGGAGGAGTAATTGATAAGGGTGAATCGCCGGAAGAAGCAGCAAAACGTGAGCTTGAAGAAGAAACAGGCTGTAAGGCTGGCAGGCTTGAAAAAATGGGTGAATTAAGTCCTAATCCGGCATTGTTCAGTAATACCGTTCATCTTTTTTACGCCACAGATTTAATAGAAACCGGAAAACAGCACTTAGATTCCGATGAATTTATTGAATGCCTGAAGCTTTCCAAAAAAGAAGTCATTGAAGGTTTAGGAACAAAACAGTTCCCTCATGCAATGATGTCTACTGCATTTCTTTTTTACTTAAGACATACAAAACAAATTTAAAATAAAAAAAACGAATTTTATGCTCATTTGCAGAACATAAAATTCGTTTTTTTATTCAATCCTTAATTTAATTCTTCTTATTCACCATAAGTTTCATAAGATTTTTTAGGATCGTATGTTCCAGAACGATATTCACCTGTAAGGCTTGGAATCTTCATCTTCATACCAGGGTGAAT
>CAMVBP010000161.1 GCA_947165795.1 uncultured Treponema sp. | reverse complement strand
ATTGTTAAGGTTACTGCTTGACTTGGTTATTAGTCAAGTGTATAAATACCTATCTGGAAAAAAAATGAATTATTTTGAACCTTACAACTGGCAGACAATTCTTTCACTTCATTCACCAAAAGAATATGACATTTCTGAATATTTTAATATTTTGTGTCCGCCGGACGATTATCCTGACTTTCTGGATAAATATATTTCTCTTCCTGTTATGCAGCGATTAAGCGGTGTAGGACTTTTGTGCGGAACAGACTGGACAAAACTATATAAAAACAGATTCTTCTATTCACGACTGGATCACAGTATTGGTGTAGCATTAATAATCTGGCATTTTACTCATGATAAGGCTCAGACGCTTGCAGGATTATTTCATGATGTTTCTACTCCTGTTTTTAGTCATGTTTCTGATTTTCGAAAAGGTGATGCATTAACTCAAACAATTACTGAAGCGCCAACAGAAAAGATAATTTACGGCGATAAAAATCTAGCCGCCTTATTAGCTGAAGACGGCCTTCGTGCAGAGCAGATAGTTGATTATCATATTTATCCGGTTGCAGATAATGAAATTCCATGTCTAAGTGCAGACCGGCTTGAATATATGTTCCCTTCGGGCATGGCTTTGGATGGCAGCTGGGATATGGATGAAATTAAAAAATGTTATGATGATATAACTGTTCTAAAAAATGAAAACGGAGTAGACGAGCTAGGTTTTAAAACATTAGAAACTGCAGAACTTTATTGCAGGCATTTTTGCATGATAGGACATATTCTTCAGTTAAATGAAAACAAACTCACCCTTGAACTTTTGGGACAGATAATGAACATGACCGAAAAAGAAGAAATTCTTAATGAAAATGATTTTATGACTTTAAGCGAAAAACAGGTTATTGAAAAATTAGATAAAGCAGAAAAATCCAAAAAGCTTTCGCAGTATTATAAAACCTTCAGATTAATGACAGAAATTGAACACACTGAATATGAACTAACTAACGATAGTTATTTTTGTGTAAGCTTGCAGGTTAAGCAGCGTTATATTAATCCTCTTGCCAGAACTTCAGCTTCTAAAGAAAAATCTTCTGCGGCCCGTCTTTCTCAGGTTTCAGAAAAGTCATTTAAACTTATTGAAGATTTTAAATCATATAAAGATTCTTTATATGGTTGCGTGAAACTCGTTAAATAATTAAAATAGGCGTATGATTGAATTGAACAGTAAACAAAGAAAATTTTTAGAAAAAGAAGCTCACGATATTCAGCCGGTTGTAATTGTTGGTGGTGCCGGCGTAACAGACGGCGTTATTTCCATGGTAGAAAATTCTCTTGCCGCTCATGAATTAATAAAAATAAAGTTTAATGAATTTAAAGAAGAAATCAGAGAATTGACAAATGAAATTTCTCAAAAGACAGATGCTTCACTTGTAAGAATAATCGGCTTTACAGCTATTTTGTATAGACCTGCTGAACAGGAAGAAAAGCGTAAATATAATATTTAATAAGTTATAAGATATAGTAAAATTGCATTTAAGTTGTTGAGTACTTTTATGCAAAGAGTTTTGCCCGGGCTGAAAAATCAGGTTGCTTTTGTATATGCCCAGCGAACAACAGCCAGTGCATATTTCATTTGATTTTCAGGAACAAAAACGTAATATTTTCTTTCTCCGGAAGTAAGAAGAATTACAGTATTTGAAACAGAAGAAATTGCAGTAAGCACAGCAATAGGAAATTCATAATCACCTTCTTTTGAATATACAAGAACCCTCTGATTTGTAACTACAAAGTTTCCTTCATTATCTTTCTGATTGGTTTCTGTTGCATAAAGAATTTTTTCGCCGTTATTTAAATGCAATCCAAGAAAATGAACCATCGGCATTTTTGTATCATCTGTAAACGGTAGCTTGTACTGGTTTGTATCGACGTATGGATTTTCGTATCCGCTTTTCTTATTTTTGTTTCTGAGATTCTGAATAATTATAAACGCGATTATTGCAAGGAAAAATAAAATCGGAATAAAGCTTCGCGATGCATTTTTTCCATTCTGCTTTTTCAGGCTTTTTGGGAGCCGCTCTTCTACAGGTTCTTCAATTCCAAGTTCAGCTTTTAACTTTGCTTCTTCGGAATCTAATTTTGAATTTTTTCCTTTCTTTTTAGACTTGCTGTTTTTTTTGGATTTATTATCTGCCTGTTTTCCACCTGTAGAATCGAATGCTGTATATCCTTTTGAATAACTGAACGGCAAGCCGATTCCGTTTGTATTATAGGAAGGCTCAAGCAGCAGAAGTAAAACTACAAGTGCTATATAAAACGGAAACAGTGTGCAGCTGAAAATAATCTTAGGCTTCTTTTTCCAGTTTGTAGTAACCCACATAAGTGCAAGGCCAATTGGAATAAGAATTACACTACAAAAGCAAATAATTGTGATAATTGAAAACAGTTTACTTTTTGTCATTTTCATAACCGCACATATTAAAATAATGGCATTCAAGCCATTATTTTAACACCCCCACTGCTTGTAATATTCATCCAATTCCTTTTTTATATCTTCAGTGATAATTTTTTTATCACCGTTTGTATAAAGGGAATCAATTACATCGCTCATAGAAACAATTGCTTTTGCAGGGAATCCGTATTTTTCTGTAATTACTTCGAGTGCAGATTTTTCAGAATCACCGGCACGTTCTTCGCGGTTCAGACTTACAATCTCGCCGACAATTTTTATGCTGCCCGGAGTTGTTTCAAGCGCTTTGATTTTGGGGAATACTTCTTCAATAGACTTTCCGCTTGTTGTAACGTCTTCAATAATTACAACACGGTCGCCATCCTGAATTTTATAACCAAGAATTGCGCCTTTGTCTGCACCGTGATCTTTTTCTTCCTTTCGGTCACAGCAGTATTTAATTTCTTTTCCGTAAAGTTCGCTGTATGCAACTGCAGTTACAACAGCAAGAGGAATTCCTTTATAAGCCGGACCAAAGAAAACATCTATGTCATCGCCAAAATTATCGTGAATTGCCTGTGCATAGTATTTTCCAAGCTGAGCAAGCTGGCCGCCTGTAACGTAACCGCCGGCATTCATAAAAAATGGAGACTGGCGGCCGCTCTTGAGTGTGAACGAACCGAATTTGAGTACTCTGCATTTTACCATAAAATCAATAAATTCTTTTTTGTATGCTTCCATTATAATCCTCTATTTTAAGCAGCTTCTGTCCAGACCGTCAAATCCGTCTGTAAGTTTGCGTGCAATTTCTACGAGTTTAGCAAGGTCTCCTTTTCTTGCACCTTCAATATTAAGCGGCATAACAGGATCGTGCAGGCTTAAGCGCAGGAGCATCCAGCCCTGAACATCATCGCCCTTAAAGCTTATTCGAACACCCTCATAAGATTCCGGCATTTCATAATCTGCTTCAATTGCACGGCGTTTAAATTCTGCAAGAATACGTTTTCCGTAATCCTTAAAATTCTCTTCGTTAATCTTAAAGCGGTATTCTCCTTCTTCTACAAGTGGAGGAAGTTTTTCAATAAGGCTGTCGAGTTTTTTGCCTTGAGCTGCAGCCTGAGCCAGAGCAATTACAAGCTTAACTGCAAGAAAGGCTCCGTCATCAAGGAAGTAGTTATCCTTCAAAGCTCCGTGACCAGAAGTTTCCATAGCAAGTGGCGCAACGATTCCTTTAGCATTTAATTCCTTCTGCTTGTTGATTACATTTTTGTAACCTCGCATGTAGCACAGATGCTTAAGGCCAAGCACGTCCTGAAGGAAGTATGTAAGACGATCAGAAGTAACGCTGTCTGTAATAATTGTTGAACCAGGATATTCAGGCGCAAGAATTGCAGAAATCATTGCAATAATTGAATCGCGGTTGATTTCGCTGCCGTCACTTAAAACAGCACTCATGCGGTCTACATCAGTATCAAAGATTAAACCAAGGTCAGCTTTATTTGCAAGTACGGCACTTCGGATTGCTTCCATTGCCTGTTTGTTTTCCGGGTTTGGAATATGATTAGGGAACATTCCGTCCGGTTCAAGAAACTGACTTCCTGTTGTGTCTGCTCCAAGCGGCTGAAGAATTTTATCAACAAAAAATCCTGAAGCACCGTTTCCGCTGTCTACTACAATGTGAAGTCCGCTTAACGGCTTGTCGCCTTTTCCAAGAGAAGCAAGGCCATCGGCAATTTTCCCGCGAAGATAATCTGCGTAAATGGAAAGAAGATCAAGCTTTTCTGCAAAGACATTTACTTTTGCAGGATTAAGCATTCCTGCAAGGTTGAGTATTTCTGTAATATCTTCATGCTCAAGACCGCCGTCGTTATCAAAGAATTTAATTCCATTTCGGTTGAACGGAAGATGGCTTGCGGTAATCATTGCAGAACCATTAAAGTTAGTTTCCGGGAAAACTATGGACATAAACATTGCTGGAGTTGTAGCCATTCCGCAGTCAACTACAGTAGCTCCGGCGCTAACCATTCCTTCAATCAAAGCGTCTGCAAGTGCAGGCCCTGTAACTCGCGAGTCACGTCCAACACCAAGACGAAGTGCTGTTGCATCAACATCAAGTTTTTTAGCAAGCCAGCTTACATAAGCACAGCCAATCTGTTTTGCAATCTGTGGAGTAAGATTTACATTTTCTCCTTCCACACCTTCTATAGCAACACCACGGACATCGCTTCCGTTCTGCAATTTCATTAAATCCATATAATCCTTCCTT
>CAMVBP010000160.1 GCA_947165795.1 uncultured Treponema sp. | reverse complement strand
ACGAATTCATTTTCATAAACGCCATTTTTGTTTACGATCTTATACCACTTGATTATATTGTTATCAAAATATTCAGTGGTGAATTCATTAAAATCATCTTCATTCTTAAATTTTGTTTTTGTGTAAATTGGATTTCCTCTATCATCATATTTAGTTGTAGATTTTTTATCTTCAGTTTCCCAATATGTCATGTTTCCATTTTTATCATATTTCATTGAAATATAACGGCCTTGATTATCTTTACTTTTTATAACCCGGCCCTGCTTATCATATTTAGCCCAGCTTTCAATCGGACCGTCATAAGGTGAATCCCATTCCAGACTGTCTGTTGGAGTATAATTTTCTGTCAAATAATAAGTCCGTGTTTTTTCATCCCAGCGGCCCTTGGCTTCATAAATATAAAAATCTGAATAAGTTTTTTCATATAGCAAACGGCCTTCATCATCATTTATCATTTCATCGCCATTTGAACTAATTGAATGAATTAAAATTCCTTTTTCGTTGTATTCGTAATCTGTTGTTTTTTCATAATCTTCATATATTATTTCTTCAGTTTCATAAGCCGCTGCTGAACTAATTCCAGATTCAATTTTACGAATTAATTTTCCATTCTCATCATACTCATTTTTTTCAGTCGATTTATAATACTTTCTAATATTTTCAGAATATATAAGATTTTTTGTTTCCGGATTATAAATATAAGTATCAGTATAAATGTCAGAAATAACCGAGCTAAAATATTTTGTGTTACCTGTTTTTGAATCTTTAATTAAAATTTCGGTTTTTGGGGCATCATAGAAATTGTAAATATTTTTAACATCATAATATATTTTTGTAATTTTAATTTCGTCACCTGAATCTTCGGTTGTTTCTTCCCACTGAATTTCAGAATTTTGTCTTCGCCAGCGTTTATTTCCTTCAGTCGCTTCAATAAAATTATTTTCCGGTGAATCAAAATCCGTATAAATATGAACATCATTTTTCCTGTCAAAAATTTCCAATTCAACAAGCCGAACTTTTTTAGTAACAGTTCCTTCTTTTACAGTAAATGTTTTTTCATAAATTTTATCGGGTTCTTCACTAAAATATTCATAATATGTTTCGTCATATCTTTCATATTTTTCTGCAGTTTGCGCTTCCAGTGAAGATAAAAATAACGAGGGAAAAACTATCAAAAATATTTTTTTTATAAATACATTTTTCTTCAATTTTTTACACCGTAAAATTCTGAATTTTAAAACATCCTGAAAAAGTAATTGCCGAAAAAAAGATCCTTTTCAATAATAAAGCTATACACAATAAAAGTTATTAAAGAAACAACAATGAAAAATTTTGCAAGCGCCTGTAACTTTGGATGCCTGCAGCGGCCGTCTCTGTAAATTGAATTTTCATCAGTAGGGAAAAGCATTGTTACAAAATTAAACAGCGGAAGAAAAGCGAATAATCCCATAAAGCCGGCATCGTGTGAGCGGCGTACAGCAACCGAAATGCCTGGTAAAAGTGTAATAACAGAAAAAAGTGCAAATACTGCAAATAAAAACATCAAAAGAATTTCATGCCAGGTTATTGCGCTGAAAAAGCACGCCAGAACAAGAAGAAATTTTATTCCATTTGTGAAAAGATAAAACCACCAGTATTCAGCGCGGCCTGCAGTTCCTTCAAAATAAAAATTTTTGTAAAAGCACTGAGAGATTGCTCTGCCAAAAGTCATTTTTGCTGGGGCTGCGACGTTTTCTTCGCTCGCGCCAGTTGCACTATAGCCCGCTTCCTGCGAAGAATCCTTATCCTGAAGTTCCCTGTAAATTTTTCCTGTTGCTCCAATAAATAAAATTGAACCAGAAAAGAAAAATGCATTATTTAAGAAAATCAGAAATATATAAGGAACATAATTTTCACTTGGACTGCCATAAGAAATATAGTTAATAGTTTTAGGAATTTCCCAGATTGAAGAAAATAAATCGTTCATTGGAATAAAATTAAAATTTTTGAAAGTTTTCCACATGTAGAAATCAATTGAATCCGGTAGATAAAAAAGCGATTTCATAAATGATATGAAAAAAAGAAACACGGAAACATAAATGCAGACTGCAAAAAATATAAATGAAATGTATAAAACAGGTTTTACAACTTTTATATTTGCACGTTCATTTTTTAATCGATTCAAAAAGAATAAAATTAGACCGCCAATTCCTGCTCTAACTAAAAGATTGTAAACAACATCAATAATAAAACTTGGCTGAACAAATAGGTTTATGTCGGTTATAGACAAAGCGGAAATAATTTCTGCAGATAAAAATGTAAAAGCCGAAGCAAAGAATAAATATGCAGAAACAGAAATTTTCTTATCCATATTTTCCTCGATTATTAAATTAATAGTTTTTTATAAAATTAATTATAAAGCAAGTCGCATGAAATTGTAAGGGATGAAGTTGCGGAAACACGGAAATCAGTTTTGGAAATTCTTATTAAAAAAATAGCTTCCGGGCGAGGAAGCGTTTTCAAAACCGCACGCTCGCGTGCTACACGTTACAGTGCCTTGTAATTATATACTTTGCCGCTTATCGCGGCAGCACTGTATAGTGTTTTTGAAAGCCGCTTCTCGCCCTCGCGCTATTTTTTAATCCCAGTAAAAATCGCCAGTGCGTATTTCTTTTGTTTTTGAATTGAATTCGTAGTAGCGGTTTGGAGTCTTTCCTTCTTTATACTGTGGATATTCGGTATAAAATTCCCAAATGTTCTCAAGATTTCCGCCGCCTGCTATATCAATAAAAAGGTCGCAATCGTCATCGCACAGATAGAAGTGAATGTACGATTTTCCGTCATAAAAGTTAAAGAAAGATTTTACAGAATGATTGAATGCTCCCTTGAATATGCCCCTGCACGAATAAAAGAGTCTAAAACCAACATCGCCGTCTTCATAGACATCGCATTTTTCCATCGGCGACTCGACCTGCTTTTTGTTCCTATAGAGGCTCTGAATTTTTTCTACCGCCGCAGAAAGTTTTTCATTATCATCCTTGTCTTTTATTTGCTTCTTTAAATCCGCAAAAATTTTTTCAAGAGAATTGAATGCTTCCTGTCTTTCTCTTGCAGCGATTTCCTCAAGTTTTTTCTCTGCGCTCACAATCTTCTTTTTGCTAAAATCGTACCAGAATCTTTGTCCGCCTTCATTTGTTATGAGCAGGATTCCGTCGTCGTAAATCGATTCGATATACCCCCAAACATAATGTGACACCGTTGCCTGCAATCTAACGTAAGTAAGATTCTTGTAGACTTTTCCGAGCGTCACCGTGTCAAAGAGTTTGCCGTTTTTGTAGATTTTGAACAAAACAGTTTTTGCATTGTAATTCTTTGGAACAAGCCCCTGCGTATGGTCAAGAATGCAGTAAGCGCCGCTGTCAGAAACATATGCATTGCTCCTGTAGTCCTGAACAGTCCATTTTTCCTTGTCGCCGTTTTCCGTGATTTCAAAGCAGGTCGTCGTCTTTTTCTTTGCGTCGCATTTGAGATAAAACTTTCCGCGCGGGAATGTCGTGTAAGACTCCACGTCAAGAAGCGGCTCATCCGCAAAAAGTACGAGCGATGAAATCATCATTGTAAAAATCAAAATAATCTTTTTCATTTTTATTCTCCCGTTTAAAGATTTTGCCTCAGCAAAATCAAATCCGTGTGATTTTCGTTTGTCATTGTGGTCATCTCGACTCCGCTCGATGACCGGCTTATTCCGCTCGATGACCGGTTATTCCACTCGCTGAACCGCGGTTGGTGAGCGAAGTCGAACCAGAGCCCCCCATGCCCTTAAATTCCCTGTGCCAGACTCACTCATAAAATCTCTTCATCAATTTTTTCAGATAATTTCGATTTTCACGTTCTATTTTATTCAAAACAAAATGATGTTTTGCAAACGAATCTATAAACATCTGCAGCTGTTCTTTTGTCCATAACACAACATCAGACTCATTTTTGTAAAAATAAATATGATCCCAGAACCAGCCGTTTGCAAAGTCAAAATAAAAATCCGGATTATCGCCGAGCGCAAAGCTTTCTACCGAAAAATGAACTGAATCAAAATCTGTTGGATTTACGTCCGCAAAACTGAACTCAAAACTTGTTCCCGAAAAATAATAATTTTCAGGAAAGTTAGAAATGTTGTACTGACCTATTTGCCAGTCCTTACTTATTACAACTTTATTGTCGTTGTGAATTTTTATATTTAAAACATCAATGTTATTATTCCAGCAGGCCGCGCTGCTTATGATATATTCAAAACGAAAAAAAAATCCACTCCGCGAATATGGCGCCGTATATTCAATTTTTGAAACATTCTTCCCTTCAGAAAATTCAACTTCACGGTTAATCCAGAAAACGCCTTCAATGGTATAATTTTCGTTTTTCTGCAAATCATCAAAAGTATTTTTTACAGGAATATTTTTGCCGTTAAAAATCTGCGAAAATTCAAACTCATTTATATATGTATTTTTTTCATCCATTCCCGCAGTCGATGCATATTTAATTGGAAAACCAAGCTGAATTATTTTCTTTGCGCCTTTATTAAAATATTCATACTCTACACAAACCTTGTAAAAATCTTCATAAAGAAAAATATCCAGATTTTCTTTTACAATTCGAATGTTCTTTTCACTGTAATCAACAGAAACCTGTTCCGAACCATAAGTGATTACAGAATCATTTGCAAAAATTGAAAAAGCCGAAATCATCATTGCAAAAATCAAAATAATCTTTT
>CAMVBP010000159.1 GCA_947165795.1 uncultured Treponema sp. | reverse complement strand
CATTATTGATTCCATTAATACATTGCCCTTCAAATCTTAATTCATTGTATCGGCTATACTCTATTATCTTTCCATATTTTTTTCCATTAATATATTCTCCTTCAAATATCATATTACCATCATAATTATATTCTTTTCCTTTTTGCCTTGATTCAGTTATTTTCTGCACAGATTCATTATACGCTGAATATGCGCAGAAAACTTTCGAGAAGAATAGCATATTTTTAAAAAGTTGGGAATATCACTCTCAGGTAGTTTTGAAGTTATTTACATCCGAACCAAGCTTGGTTACGTTAACTTCAAACTCTTCAACACACTGATCAAGCATCATACCGGACTTAACAACATCCTGAGCATTTCCTGACATTGCTTCCATACTTGTACGTACATTATTCACAGAATCCTGAAGTCTGGACATTTCTTCCAGAACATGAGAACTGCCTTCTGCCATAAGACTGGAAGCCTTACGAACATCTTCGGCATTTTTATCCATACCTTCCAGAGAACTGATTACATGTCTAGAATCTTCATTCTGTTTAGCAAGAGATTCCCGTACTGACTGAACAAGCGCATCTGTTTCCTGAATACGTTCCGAAACACCGGAAAATGCTGCACTTGAATCCTGAGAAGCAGAAACAATTTCACCGATACTGTCTTTAATATTTTTAAGCTGTTCACCGATTGTCTTTGACTGACCGGAAGAAGTTTCAGAAAGCTTTCTGATTTCGTCGGCAACAACCGCAAAACCTTTTCCTGCTTCGCCCGCATGAGCAGCTTCGATTGCAGCATTCATGGCAAGAAGGTTGGTCTGGCTTGCAATAGCTGCAATAGCGGCATTAGCTTCCTGAAGCATCTGAGACTGAGTTTCTATCTGAGAAATTCTTGCATTTACCTTATTCTGTTTTTCCATTCCACTACGAGCTTCATCATCAAGTTGACTGAACGATTCTGCCATATTACTCATAGAATCACTAATCTGCTCAATACTGTTTACAAGCTGTGTAACAGAAGTTGATGAATCACGGATACTGTTTGTCTGAGTATCTATCATTTCATTTACGTTAGAAATGCTAGAAGCAACTTCTTTTATTACCTTTGCAGTTTCATCAAAACCTTCAGTCTGATTTTTCATCTGCTGCTGAACACTATCGATACTTAAACGTATACTTGTCATAGAATTAGAAACAGACGAAACGCTATCTTTCATTTTTTCAGAAACAACATCAAGATTTGCACTGGAATCCTTAATTGAACCGAACATAGTCTGAAGCTTTTTAGCAAACTCATTAAAGCTGTCTACTACAGTTCTCATTTCTTTAGAAGGCGGAGCTATATCAATTCGACGGGTTAAATCTGCATCACCAGATGAAATTTCAGACAAAGCCTTTGCAGTAAGACGGATAGGACGTACAATTCCAAGAAGAATAAAGTAAAGCACAATAATCATAACCGTTAACAATGCAAGAAAGGCCAGAACAATAATCTGAACAGATTTATCAACAAAGGATTTTACAGCTGCTTCTGATCTTCCGTATACAAAGTACCAGTGAGTTCCTTGAATTGGAGTAGATTTATAGTAAAAAGGAACATTATCCGTTATGGCAGAGAAAATTTCGTCGCTGCCGGAAAGGAATTTATCTGCAATGTCTTTATAAGCGCCATTTTCAATAGTTGCTATATTATCGTCTGCAGAATATTTTTCGTGCGTTGCAAAATATCCCTGCTCAGTAAGAATAAACATTCTCTCATCATCATACTTACTTCGTTCTTTAAGTATTTTTTTGATAGAATCAAGAGGATAATCAATAGAAACAACACCCATTGATTTTTGATTAGCATCAAAAACCTGTTTAGAAATACTTACAACAGAACCACCGGTCATGTCGTCGATATAAACGTCTGAATAAACAAAATTTTCCGGGTCTGCAACAGCTCCGGTATACCATGGACGTTCAACAGGATTCCAGCCTTCATCAGGAACCCATCCGGTGCCGTCATAATAGACACCGTTCATAAAGCCGTAAAAACCAGTAGATTCTACATAAGAATTGGTAAGATTCGTAAATATGCTAAGATTTTCAGCTTCGTCATCGTACATTCCGTCATAAAAAACGTCGCACAAAGCTTCAAGCAAAAACCTTGGTTTCTGCAAAACACCCATAACATATTCAGAAGCGGCATCGCTGGCAGATGCAAGTCCATCCCTCATCTGCTGTGTTGCATAGAACTTAAGACGCTGTGAAGTCACAACAGTCATAATACAAAATAAGACGATTGTCGGCAGGGCAATCATAAGAAGGGCTCGTCTTAAAAGAGACATAAATTTTTCCTCTCTTCCTTAAAGTAAAATTTTTATAGTTTTTTAAATTATACCCCTCATTCTGTTACTGTCAATAGAATAGTGACAGTTTTTATAACCATCCGTCGCAATAAAATACCACTTATCAGTAAAAAGAATACGCCGCAAAAAAATCATGTTATATTCGGAACCATGAAAAGAACAGGAATTATTTTAATTTTATTCGCAATTTATTGCGCGGCCGGTTTTGCAGAGGAAAATGCTTCTGCAGAATTTAACTATCGGATTACAAGCGGAGGATTCTGGAGCTGCGGACAGGACTTTTCCGGAGGATTTGGTGAATTCGGAGTTAATCTTCTGCCTGTAGAAAATTTCTTTGTACTACGCGACTGCATTTTTGTACAAGGTGAAGGAGGCACTTTACGTAAATGCAGTACTGAGCATCCACAAGCGTTAGAATATGGTTCTCTACAAGTTGGAAACAAACTGATCCTTGGAGGAAGGATAAACGCAACCGGATTTATAGTCAGAAGCTATGGATTCTGCAGCGGCGCGTTTGGACTTTTTGGCTGCAGCGAACACAATTTTCTGGATCAGCCGTTTATGGTGAATCTGACTTTTGGAGGAGGATTTGAATTCCAATACCATAAAAGATCTGCTTTCGTAATTGAATTTGGAGGTTTAAATAGAATTCTTGCAGGCGCAGACATGGCATTTTTTGAAGACTATTCAAAAAGCAGTGCAAGCCTTACAATAGGATTCAGGAGCATTCATTAATATGAAAATACAAATTAAAGTAGAAAACTGCGAGCTTCCTTACTGTGTAATTCACACGCCGGTTGAAACACAGAATATCAGGAATATTGCAGAAAAAATAGGAAGAATGGATGAAACGGGACGCACCGCAAATGTATGCGGCTGGGACGGAGATTTCTGCATTCAGGTAAAACAGGAAAATATCTTCCGCATATACAGTATGGACAAAAAGGTTTACATGGATGTACTGAGCAATGGGAACGATGATTTTTCCAAGGATACCGAAACTCTGCTGGTAAAAATGAGGCTCTACGAATTTGAAGAACTTGCAGAAAACTGCGGCTGGACCGAGTTCATAAGAATTTCAAATACAGATATCGTAAATTTTTCCAAGGTAACCAGACTTGATATGTCGCTCAGCGGAATTATTAAGGTAAACTTTACAAACGGAAAAAATGCGATAGTTTCAAGAAGATACATGAATAAAATTAAAGATCAGCTTAATCTGGTCAGGAGAAAAAACAATGAAAACAATCAATAAAATAATTAAACGCTCACTTTTAGGATTTATGTACGGAGTATTTATCGGGCAGACTATTTTAATTCTGGAAAGCTTTTTAGCAGGCGACGGAAACTTTTATCCTGTTTCGCCATATCTTTCAGCGCACACAAATACAACAATTGCAGCGGTAATAATTCAGTATTTTATAACCGGAATAATAGGAATTACCTTTGCCGGAACAACAGTTATTTTTGAAGCAGACAGCTGGAGCTTAATTGCGCAGACTGCACTTCACTTTGTAATTACTTCTGTAGTAATGTTCTTTGCGGGCTTTTTATGCGGATGGTTCCCTCACACAGTAAAAAGTACGTTGATCTGGTTCGCTGTATTTATAGTAATTTACATAATAATGTGGATAAGCTTTACACTCTATTATAGAAGAAAAACACAAAAAATAAACGAAGCATTGTAGTTCATGCAGCGAGACATTTTTGCCGCAATGTATTTTTCCGGGCAAAAAATTTTCAAGTGCGAAAACGACAACTGAATCTTCAGCGGAAATAAACTTGAAAAAAGTGTGTTTCCGCTGATTTTATTTTAAAATGTAAAAGTTTATTTACCAGTCTTCATAATTCTTATTCACATTCAACTTCTTTTTGTCGGTGCGTTTTGAATGCGGCTTTGGACCGTTTTTTCCACCGCCGGTCTTACTTTCCTGCGCCTTTTTTACATCGCCGTTGGTCAGAACGCTCATGGATTTTTCGCTTGCGAGCCTGCGTTTGCGTGCATCACCTTCGAGCCCTGCGGCAGTCTCTGCCTGTTTTAAAAGTATATCATTTGCAGAATTTAGATGAAGTGCAAAATGAAGATTGTTATTTTCTTCTATATAAATAACTGCCTCTTCTATATCCGTAAACGAGAGGCCTGCCTTCTGCTTTCCCTGAAGCTTTATATTTTCCCTGATTTTCTTTGCAATAACGGCTTCTGTTATTAAAGCTTTTTCTGAAAGCTGTACGAGTGCGGCTGCAATTTCCTGTTGTATCTGATTCATATCTTGGATTATAGCATAAAATATATTATCATTATATATGCCTGTAATCGAAAGAATGGCACAGAGGCAGGCTATGCCTGCTCAATTAATCAGGCCTGTAAACAGCAGGAGTTTTCATGACATTAAAAGACTTGCAAATTGGACAATCTGGATGCATTTCTAAGGTTGGCGGAAACGGTGAGCTTCGCCAGCACTTTCTGGATATGGGTGTAATTCCC